>NZ_JBHVKN010000138.1:0-13400 GCF_042798075.1 Nocardioides sp. NPDC057772 | reverse complement strand
GATCCAGGGATCAGGCGAAGGCGCGCTCGATGAGCTCCTTCTGCTCGACCGTGTGCCGCTTGATCGTGCCGACGGCGGTGGTGGAGGAGGCCGGGCGGGTGACCGGCTCGACCTCGCGACCCAGCTCGGGGACCACGTTGAGGTAGTAGCTCGGCCACGGGCCCTGGTTGAAGGGCTCGTCCTGAACCCACTTGACCTTCGCGTTGGGGTACTTCGCGAGCTCGGCTGCGAGCTGCTCGGTCGGCCACGGGTAGAGCTGCTCGACGCGGACGATCGCGACGTCGTCGCGGCCCCGCTTCTTGCGCTCGACGACGAGGTCCCAGGTCAGGCGGCCGGAGACCACCATCACGGTGGTGACCTTCGAGGCGTCGGCCTCGGCGTCGCCGATGACCGGCTGGAACGAGCCCGAGGTGAAGTCGGCCGGCTGCGAGGCAGCCTCCTTGCGGCGCAGCATCGACTTCGGGGTGAAGACGATCAGCGGCCGGTGCTCGGCACCGAGCGTGTGCGTACGCAGCAGGTGGAAGTAGGACGCCGGGGTCGAGGGCTGAGCCACGACCATGGCCTCGTCGGCGCACAGGGTGAGGAACCGCTCGATGCGCGCCGAGGAGTGGTCGGCGCCCTGACCCTCGTAGCCGTGCGGCAGCAGCAGCACGACGCCGGAGTCCTGGCCCCACTTGGTCTTGCCGGCCGAGATGTATTCGTCGATCACCGACTGGGCGCCGTTGACGAAGTCGCCGAACTGCGCCTCCCACATGACCAGCGCTTCGGGACGCGCGACCGAGTAGCCGTACTCGAAGCCGAGGGCGGCGTACTCGGAGAGCAGCGAGTCGTAGACGTAGAACTTCGCCTGGTCCTCGGTCAGGTTGTTCAGCGGGGTCCACTCATCGGCGTTCTTGCGGTCGATGATGGTCGCGAAGCGCGAGGCGAAGGTGCCGCGACGCGAGTCCTGACCGGCCAGACGCACCGGGCGGCCGTCGAGCAGGAGCGAGCCGAAGGCGAGGATCTCGCCGGTGCCCCAGTCGATGTTGCCCTCGGTGATCGCGGTCGCGCGACGCTGCAGCTGCGGCATCACCTTCGGGTGGACCGTGAAGCCCTCCGGCGGGGTGACGTAGGCGTCCGCGATCCGCTTCAGCACATCGTTGGTGATCGCGGTGACGGTCTCGCCGGCAGGCTTCTCCGGGTAGTCCGGGACGGTCTCCCAGGCCTGCGGCATCTTGTCGGCCTCGCGCACCTCGGTGAAGACCTGCTCGAGGCGGGCCTGGTAGGCGGCCAGCACCTGCTCCGCCTCCTCGATCGTGATGTCACCACGACCGATCAGCGACTCGGTGTAGAGCTTGCGGACCGAGCGCTTCTGCTCGATCAGGTCGTACATCATGGGCTGGGTGAACGACGGGTCGTCGCCCTCGTTGTGACCGCGGCGGCGGTAGCAGATGAGGTCGATGACGACATCCTTGTTGAACGCCTGGCGGTATTCGAAGGCGAGCCGCGCGACGCGCACGCAGGCCTCCGGGTCGTCGCCGTTCACGTGGAAGATCGGCGCCTGGACCATCCGCGCGACGTCGGTCGCGTAGAGGGATGACCTGGACGATCCGGGAGACGTCGTGAAGCCGACCTGGTTGTTGATGACCAGGTGGACGGTGCCACCGGTGCGGTAGCCACGCAGCTGGGAGAGGTTGAGCGTCTCCGCGACCACACCCTGGCCGGCGAAGGCGGCGTCACCGTGGACCAGCAGCGGCAGGACCGGGAAGACCTGGCCCTGGTCGAGCACGTCCTGCTTGGCGCGGGCGATGCCCTCCAGGACCGGGTCGACGGTCTCGAGGTGGGACGGGTTGGCGGCGACGGAGACCTTGATCGTGTCGCCCAGGTCGGAGACGAACTCGCCCTCGGCGCCGAGGTGGTACTTCACGTCGCCGGAACCCTGGACCGTGCGCGGGTCGATGTTGCCCTCGAACTCGCGGAAGATCTGGTTGTAGGACTTACCGACGATGTTGGCGAGCACGTTGAGACGACCACGGTGGGCCATACCGATCGTGACCTCGTCCAGACCCGCCTCGGCCGCGGCCTCGCAGACCTCGTCGATGACCGGGATCGCGGTCTCGCCGCCCTCGAGCGAGAAGCGCTTCTGGCCGACGAACTTCGTCTGCAGGAACGTCTCGAAAGCTTCGGCCTCGTTGAGCTTCGACAGGATCCGGAGCTGCTCCTGGCGCGGGGTCTTGTCGTAGGGCCGCTCGACGCGGTCCTGGATCCACCGGCGCTGCTCGGGGTCCTGGATGTGCATGTATTCGATGCCGGTGGTGCGGACGTAGGAGTCACGCAGGACACCGAGGATCTCGCGCAGCTTCATGAACGGCTTGCGGCCGCCGGCGAAGGAGCCGACCGGGAACTCGCGGTCGAGGTCCCACAGGGTCAGGCCGTGCGACTCGATCTGCAGGTCGGGGTGCGAACGCTGCTTGTATTCCAGCGGGTCGGTGTCGGCCATCATGTGACCGCGCACGCGGTGGGCGTGGATGATCTCGCCGACCTTGACCTGCTTGGAGATCTGGTCGTCGTGGGTGGTGTCGATGTCCTGGTTCCAGCGGATCGGCTCGTAGGGGATCCGCAGCGACGCGAAGATCTCGTCGTAGAAGTCGTTCTCGCCGAGCAGGAGCTTGTGGACGGTGGCCAGGAACTCACCCGACTGCGCACCCTGGATGACCCGGTGGTCGTAGGTCGAGGTCATCGTCATGATCCGGGAGACCGCGTTCTGGGCGAGCTTCGCGGGGGAGGCGCCCTGGAACTCGGGCGGGTAGTCCATCGAGCCGACGCCGATGATGGCGGCCTGGCCCTGCATCAGCCGCGGCACCGAGTTGTTGGTGCCGATGCCGCCGACGTTGGTCAGGCTGACCGTGGTGCCGGAGTAGTCGGACATGGACAGCTTGTTGTCCTTGGCCTTGCGGACGATGTCCTCGTAGGCCGTCCAGAAGCCGGCGAAGTCCATCAGCTCGCAGCCCTTGATGGACGGCGCGACGAGCTGGCGGGTGCCGTCCTTCTTCTGCTGGTCGATCGCCAGGCCGAGGTTGATGTGCGGCGGGGTGACCATCGTCGGCTTGCCGTCGATCTCGGCGTAGGTGTTGTTCATCGCCGGCATCGCCTTGATCGCCTTGATGATGGCGTAGCCGATGAGGTGGGTGAAGGAGACCTTGCCGCCGCGGGCGCGCTTGAGGTGGTTGTTGATGACGGTGCGGTTGTCCCACAGCAGCTTGACCGGCATGTTGCGCACGGAGGTCGCGGTCGGCACCGAGAGCGACACGTCCATGTTCTTGGCGGTGGCGGCAGGGATGCCGCGCAGCGTGGTGTAGGTCGGCTCGTCGGTGACGGCGACGGCGGTCGGCTTCGGGGCGTCCTTGGGGGTGGGCGTCGTGGTGCCCTTGGCCGGCTCGGCGGCCTGGGCGTCCGGGCGCGGCTTGGCCTTGGGGGCCGGAGCGGCCTTGGCCGCCGGCGCCTCGGCCGATGCGGGGGTGGTCGGCGCGGGCGCATTGGCCGGCGCGGCGGAGACCGGAGCCTTGGCTGCCGGAGCGGCGGGCGTGGCCGGGGCCGCGGCGCCGTTCGGCGACGCGCCAGGCTGTCCGTTGGTCTCGAAGAACTTCACCCACACGGGGTCAACACTGCTGGGATCCTTCGTGTACTGGTCGTACATCTCCTCGACCAGCCACTCGTTGGCGCCGAATTCCGCGGGGATGTCGGCAGTGTTGGGGGACGGGGTGCCTGAGGACACGGCTTGATTCGCCTCTTCCGAATTTTCGCACTGTAAGAAATGGGTTGCCCACGAGCAAGGCTAGCCCCACGAACACGCAAATGCCCGATGCAGGTTCTTCCTGTGGACAGGATGTAATCCGTCACACATCTTGCGTTACCTCCCGGGGGAAGTTGCAACCCGGGTCGATGTGCGTATGGTGGCCCGGTCCCGGAGCAGGTCGATGAGGTGGATTCCCCACATGACGAGCAGCAGTACGAAGCCCCGTAGACGGGTCAGCCCGCGCGTCGCGACGGCACTCACGGCGGCGGTACTGAGCGGCACTCTCGCGCTCGCCGGATGCGGTGGTGAACCCGACAAGCCGGCCGCCTCGCCGTCCCCGTCGCCGGCCCCTCCGCCGACCGTGAAATCTGCCGCCAAGCTCATCCACGTGCAGGGCAAGTTCCCCAGGAGCCGGCACCAGGCGGTCGCCACGAACGTGGCCAAGGTCGTCGACCGCTGGCTGCAGGCCGCGTACGTCGGGGGTGCCTACCCGCGCGCGACCTCCACCTTCACCGCGAAGTCGTTCCCTGGTTTCTCCAAGGGCGCGGTCGCCCAGGCGGGCAAGCAGATGACCCTGATGAGCAACGCCACGATCGCTCCCCAGATCGACGGGGTCGAGGTCGTCTCCAGCGATGTCCACGTCGACCTGCTGGCCAACAACAACTACCCGGTCGGGGCGGTCGCGCGGGTGCGCCTGGTCTACGACACCACCGGTGACCGCGAGTCGCGGCAGACTGTCCGCGGCAGCCTCGACATGGTGCCGACCGAGACCTCCTGGGCGGTCTTCGGCTTCAACATCACCCGCGAGGAGAAGTCGGCGCCGGACCCGTCCTCGGCGCCCTCCGCCTCGCCGAGCTCCTCGGGAGACAAGTCATGAGCCGCATGACGACGTTCGTACGCCGCCGCTTCCTGACCACGCTCGCGCTCGGTGTGGTGCTCGCGCTGACCGCCGTCATGGTGCCCGACGCGCAGGTCGCCGAGCCGCGCGCCGAGCTGATCGCCACCAAATGGGCCAAGGGCCTCGACGTGGCCAAGTTCACCCGCAAGGGCGGCACGATCTGGGTCCTGGCCGTCGGCTCCGACGCCCGCCCCGGCCAGAAGACCACCCGCAGCCGCGGCGACGCGCTGCACCTGATCGGCTTCAACCCGTCCTCGGGCTATGCGACCGACATCAGCATCCCGCGCGACTCCTACGTCGACATCCCGGGGCACGGGCGCTCCAAGATCAACGAGGCGCTGCTGCTGGGCGGTCCGAAGCTGATGGGTCGCGCCGTCGGCAACCTCGTCGGCGTGCAGCCGCAGTACGTCTTCGTCACCTCCTTCTCCGGCATGAGCGACATGGTGATCGGGATCGGTGGCGTCGACGTCGACAACCCGCGTGCCTTCAGCGACCCGTACGTCGCGCCCTACGGTTTCAAGAAGGGTCGCATCCACATCAGCGGACCGCACTCCGTGGACTTCGCGCGTGCGCGCAAGACCCTGCCCGGAGGTGACTTCGACCGCTCCGCCAACCAGGCCCGCGTCATCCGCGGCATCCACCGCAAGATCGTCGCCCGTCAGCACGACGTCGGCTTCATGGCCAAGGGTGTCTCGCTGGTGATGCGGAAGATGCACACCACCGGCCTGTCCGGTCGCGACCTCTACCAGCTCGGCAACGCGGTCGCCGCGATCAACCCGGCGAAGATCCGCACCTGCGTCCTACCCGGCGGGATCGGCAACGCCGGTGCGGCCAGCGTGGTCTTCCCCAACGTCGGGGCCGCTCGGGCGATGGGCAACGACGCGCGCCACGACGGCCGGCTCAACCGCGGCTGCCGGGGCTAGCTCCTGCCGAGGACGAAGTCGCGCACCAGCGGAGCGATCCGCTCGGGGTGGTCGGCGACCACCCAGTGCGAGCCGTCGACCTCGCGGACCGTCAGGTCCGCGACGTACGGCTCCGGGGCCTCGGCGGCGAGCGTGCGGCTGACGTAGGCGTCGCCGGTCGGGGCGATGACCTGGACCGGGACGTGGACCGGCCGTGGCCGCGGGCGGCCCACCCGGGCGATCGCGTTGGCGCGGTAGAGCTCGAGGCCGTTGATCCGGTCGGCTCGGGTGCGGTCGACGGACGAGCCGCCGACGATCCGGTCGAGGATCCCGGAGCGCCAGGCGAGCTCCGGCAGCAGCGGCGCTCGGAAGAAGCCGATGTAGGTCGACTCAGCCCCCTGCTTGAGGCGTTCGAGGACGCCGCGGGCGGTCCGGCCGGGCGTACGCAGCCAGGCGCCGGCCTGGTCGAGGCTCGGCCCCGAGACCGAGGTGAACGACGCGATCCGCTCGGACGGTACGTTGCCCGCGACCGCCTCCCAGGTTTGCGTCGAGCCCCAGTCGTGGCCGAGCAGATGCACCGGCGCCGACGGGCTGACCGCGTCGATGACCGCCTCCAGGTCCGCGTTGAGCTGCTCGATCAGATAGCCGTCGCGCGTCGCCGGAGCCTGCGAGCTGCCGTGGCCGCGTACGTCGTAGGTCACGATCCGCAGCTCGCCACCCAGGACCCTGACCAGCGGCAGCCAGACGCTGGAGTTGTCGGGATAGCCGTGGACGCAGACGAGGGTCGGGCGGGAGTCGCCGGGAGACCCGAAGTCGGTGACGGCCAGTCGGAGCCCGTCGGTGGTCGTCACGTACAGGGTGCTCACGCGACCACCTCCGTCGCGCGAGCGCCAGGATACGGACGCGGTCGCGTCTTGTTTGTTTGATTCATTCGCTGGCGCTCGCTCACGTGGCGAGGCTAGTCGGCCGGCGTTCACGCCGACGTGACACGATGCGCCCCATGGACATCAGCTATCCGGTCACGATCGCCGCGGCCCGCACCTGGTTCAAGCTCGGCGACATCAAGATCAACATGACCGGCGCGGAGCACATCCCCGAGAAGGGCGGTGCCCTGCTGGCGGTCAACCACCTCTCCTTCGTCGACTACATCATGGCCGGGTTCCCCGGCGCCGAACGCGGCCGGCTGACCCGGTTCATCGCCAAGAAGGAGGTCTTCGACCACCCCGTCGGCGGTCCGGTGATGCGTTCGTTCCACCACATCCCGATCGACCGCAGCTATGGCGCGGCCGGGATGAAGAAGGCCGTCGAGTATCTCCAGAACGGCGAGATCGTCGGGATCTTCCCCGAGGCCACGATCTCCCGCTCGTTCCTGATCAAGGACCTCAAGACCGGCACCGTACGCATCGCCGCCGAGGCCGGCGTCCCGCTGATCCCCGTCGTGCTGTGGGGCACCCAGCGGATCATGACCAAGGGCCAGAAGGTC
Organism: Nocardioides sp. NPDC057772; assembly: GCF_042798075.1. Classification (NCBI taxonomy): domain Bacteria; kingdom Bacillati; phylum Actinomycetota; class Actinomycetes; order Propionibacteriales; family Nocardioidaceae; genus Nocardioides; species Nocardioides sp. NPDC057772. The sequence goes on along the minus strand of NZ_JBHVKN010000138.1, from coordinate 6,342 downwards.
GACCTGTCGCGCCACAAGACGATCGGCATCGAGATCGGCCCGCCGCTGCCCGTGACGGGGGAGGACCCCGCGGCGGAGACCGCCGCGCTCCGCTCGCAGATGGAGGCCATGCTCGACCGGCTCATCAAGGCACACCCGGCCGAGGAGCAGCCCCCGGGCTCGTGGTGGCTGCCGAAGGCGTACGGCGGCTCCGCCCCCACGCTCGAGGAGGCCGAGGCGATGTACGCCGAGGAGCGCCGTCTCCGGGCGCAGCGGAAGGCCGCCAAGAAGAGGGCGTAGCCGTCAGGTCGTGACGGTTGCGTGCTCGGCCGTCGTCATCGCGGTGATCGCAGCATCGAAGAGGTCATCGACGATGTCGTCGTGGCTGTGGGTCCTGCCCATTCGGGGATGCTGCCCAGTGGTGCCGATGAGTGCGGCGATGGCTTCGCCGGCCCCTTCGCTCACCTTCGCGACTCTCCCCCAGAGAACGGCTTCCGCGTCGCGATCGCCCTGGGACTCGTCGAGCCACCGGGACAGATACGCGAGCAGAGCCGGCGTAGCGTCGGTCATGCGGTCGGAGTCTAGGGCGGTTCCCGTAATTCGGTCGAGCCTTAGGTTTAGTGGCCAAGTGGCCGCCGGGTAGTCGTAGGGCGGCTCAGCCGAAGTCGACCTCGAAATCCTTGCCGCGGAAGGAGCCGAGCTTGGTGGCGCTGCGGAGGTAGGCGAGCGGGCCGTCGGGGTCGAAGTTCCAGGTGCCGCGCGCGGGGAGGAGCTTGGCGCCGCCCTTCATGGTGAGCCAGGCGGTGTCGGGGTGCTCCTCGATGCCGGGCTGCTCGACGTTGCCCTGCATCGGGATGCGCGGGGCGATCTGGGTGACATCGCTGAACGTCGCGGCCGCGATCGGTCCGTCGTCGTGGCTCGCCTCCCAGGTATGGGTCGAAAGCGGCCCCTTCTGCGATGACCCGCCGCTGAACTTGGCCAGCCCCTTCGGGATCGCCCACAACGTACGGCCGCCGGCCACGGAGTCGGGGGAGTCCACCCAGATGTCGACCACGCTCACCGCCTTCTTCCCGTTCGACGCGGTGATCACCCTGGCGGAGAGGAGCTCGTGGTAGGTCAGCGGGCTCGGCTCGACGTAGTCGACCAGGGCGACGGCGTAGATGCCCTTCGGGTGCCGCTCGTCGACATCGTGAGCGAGCCGGTAGACCGAGAGCCACATCGAGCCGTGCATGTGCCAAGGGGCTGGGGGATAGCTGGTCACGTGGGTCTCCCGAAATTTCTTGGATGGTCGTGTCGAAACGGTCGAGCGTGGTTCGACGCGTAGGCGTGTGGCGATCATCGCCACGATCTACCAAGGAGACCAGAGATGACCGACCAGGTGAAGGGCCCCGCCTCCTACTTCCCGTCCATCGAGAAGAAGTACGGCCGCCCGATCGCGGAGTGGCAGCAGATCATCCGCACCTGCGGGACCACCAAGCACATGCAGATCGTGGCCCACCTGAAGAGCGAGCACGGCCTCGGGCACGGCCACGCCAACGCCCTCGTCGCCCACACGCTCGCCGAGGGTCTGTGACGAAGTGCACACGGTCGTTACGCATGTGACGAATGGTGCGCCTCAGCTGTCACTGGCGTAACGACCGTGTGCGGTCGCCGGTATCACCCGGTCTCCGGCGAGACCCTCGCCCGTCACCTCGACCATCTGGAACGTACTGCTGGTTGACTTCGCCCATGCGCGATGGGCCATTGGAGATCACCGACCTGCTCTGGTCGGGCTCGGGTGATCCTGTCGTGCGGGCGGAGGCTGCGGGTCTGCTGCGGTCGCGAGGCCAGGCGCGGGCGGCGCGGATCGTGGAGCGGCTGCCGGCTCGGGACGGACTGCTCGACGTCGCGAGCACGGACGCGCTCGGGCTGCGGATCCATCGGGAGCTGCAGCGGCTGGGGGAGGAGCTGCAGCTGGCGCGCAGGGTGGCATCGGTGGTGCGTACGTTGCTTCCTGCCGGTTCCGCGCCCGTGAGGGTTGTCGACGTCGGCTGTGGGTTGGGGCATGTGCTGCGGTCGATCGCCGCGCGCGAGGATCTTCCGGCGCACGTGGAGCTGGTCGGGGTCGACCTCAACTCGGTGCTGGTCGCCGAGGCATCGCGACTGGCCACGCTGGAAGGGCTGGACTGTCGGTTCGTCTCGGGTGACGCGTTCGAGCCGGACGCCGTCATCGAGGACGGAGCACGGACTGTGATCGTGTCCAGTGGGCTCATGCATCACCTCGCACCGGCGGATCTGGATGGGTTCTTCGCCTCCCAAGCGCAGCTGGAGGTCGCGGCGTTCGCGCACTGGGACATCGCACCTTGTCTGTGGTCGACGATGGGCGCCTGGGTCTTCCACCAGGCTCGGATGCGCGAGGCCATCTCACGTCACGACGGCGTGATGTCGGCACGCCGGGCCCATCCGGCCGAGACGCTGTTGGCGGCCGCGGACCGAGCCGCACCGACCTATGCGGTCGAGGTGCGGGAAGGCTCGCGCTGGCATCCGAGGGCGCTCGACGTACTCCGCCCGCTCGTCGGGGTGCGCCGATGAGCCTGGCCATCCTGGCGCTGCTCGGCCTCCTCGACGGCGCCTTCAGCGGGTTCCGGTCCGCGCAGGGCCGCGATGGGCTCGTCGATCACACCCGTGAGGACCGGGTGGGCATGCTGCGTGGGCTGCTCCTGTTCGTGCTGCTGTCGGCTCCTGCCGCCGCCTTCCTCGCGATCGACCTGTTCCTGGGCCAAGGCCTTGAGGTGTACCTCTCGTCCGCACAACTGTTCTTGCTGGTCATCGCCCCATTTGCGGCCATCGTGTTGCTTGCGCTGGCGGCGTACGGGGTCCTGCGCTGGGAGCTGAGATACCTCGCTTCGGCGATCATCCTCGGCCCGTGCACGTTTCTGCGGCCGTACGTCGTGGCAACCGCCGCGGTCGCCATGGTCGTCCGCGCCGGTGAGGTGAGCGTGGCGATCGCTGCAACCCTGGCCGTCATCGCGGTGCTCGCGGTGGAGCCGGTCCTCGACAGTTGCGCGAAATGAAAGAAACCGCTGGTCACCCAGCGGTTTCAGATGTGCCCCCGGCAGGAATCGAACCTGCGGCCTACGGTACCGGAAACCGGCGCTCTATCCCCTGAGCTACGGAGGCAGTGCACCACCTGAGTGGTGCAGATGGAACCCTACAGGCTGGGACGGATAACGGTGAAACCGACTGGCGCTTATACGCTGGACCCCGTGACTCCTGAGCAGCTTTCCACCGCGGTCGTCGATGTCCTCACCGCGCTCGTCGATGAGGGTGCGATCACCCTTCCCGACGGCGTTCCGAGCACTGTCACGGTGGAGCGACCCAGGCAGAAGGGCCACGGCGACTACGCCACCAACGTGGCGCTGCAGCTGGCCAAGAAGGCAGGCACCAACCCCCGCCAGCTCGGCGAGCAGATCGCCGCGAAGCTCAAGGAGAGCGACGGTGTCGCCGACGTCGAGATCGCCGGTCCGGGCTTCCTCAACATCTCCGTCGAGGCCGGCGCCCAGGGCAAGCTGGCGGGCGAGATCGTCGCCGCCGGCAAGGCCTACGGCAACAACGACTCCTTCAAGGGTCACAACATCAACCTGGAGTTCGTCTCCGCCAACCCGACCGGCCCGCTCCACCTCGGTGGTGTCCGCTGGGCCGCGGTGGGCGACGCGCTGGGCCGGGTCCTGCAGGCGTCCGGCGCCGAGGTCACCCGGGAGTACTACTTCAACGACCACGGCGGCCAGATCGACCGCTTCGCGCGCTCGCTCCTGGCCTGGGCCCAGGGCAAGCCGGTGCCGGAGGACGGCTACGGCGGGGCGTACATCGAGGAGATCGCCAAGCAGGTCCTCGCCAAGGAGCCGAACGCGCTCGAGGCCGACGACCCGCAGGAGGTCTTCCGGGCGATCGGTGTGGAGCTGATGTTCGCCGAGATCAAGCAGAGCCTGCACGACTTCAACGTCGACTTCGACGTCTACTTCCACGAGGACAACCTGCACAAGTCCGGTGCCGTGGACCGCGCCATCGAGAAGCTCCGCGAGCTCGGCAACGTCTACGAGAAGGACGGCGCGATCTGGCTGGCGACCGAGAAGTTCGGTGACGACAAGGACCGCGTGGTCATCAAGGCCGACGGCAACGGGGCCTACTTCTCCGGCGACCTCGCCTACTACCTCGACAAGCGCGAGCGCGGCTTCGACCGCTGCTTCATCATGCTGGGCGCCGACCACCACGGCTACGTCGGCCGGATGATGGCGATGTGCGCCGCCTTCGGCGACACCCCCCACGAGAACCTCGAGATCCTGATCGGGCAGATGGTCAACCTCCTCAAGGACGGCCAGCCGATGCGGATGTCGAAGCGCGCCGGCACCGTGGTCACCATCGACGACATCGTCGGGGCGATCGGGGTGGACGCGGCCCGCTACGCGCTCGCGCGCTACTCCAGCGACTCCAACATCGACATCGACCTGGACCTGTGGGCCAAGGCCGACAGCGCCAACCCGGTCTACTACGTGCAGTACGTCCACGCGCGCACCTGCCGGATGATGGCCAACGCCGCTGACCTGGGCATGCAGATCGACCTCGACACCTTCGAGCCGGAGCTGCTCACCCACGAGCGCGAGGGCGAGCTCCTGCGCGCGCTGGCCGAGCTGCCGCGCGTGGTCGCGACCGCCGCCGAGCTGCGCGAGCCCCACCGGGTCGCGCGCTACCTGGAGGACACCGCCGGGATCTTCCACCGCTGGTACGACGATGACGACTGCCGGATGCTGCCCAAGGGCGACGAGCCGGTGGCGCCGGTCAACCTCGCCCGCCTGGCACTCGTCTCCGCCGCCCGCACCGTCTTCGCCAACGGCCTCGGGCTGCTCGGCGTCTCCGCCCCGGAGCGGATGTGATGACGGCCCACGCTTCGCCGGGTTCGTTCACCGGCACCTCTCCGGTCTGGCTGAAGACGCCCGAGGACGTCAACGCCCTGGTGCCCGCGCTCTGGTCGGCGACGGCCGAGAAGAACGACGGCGTCCTCACCGTCGGCGGCGTCGCGGTGCCCGATCTGGTCGCCAACATCAACACCCCTGCGTACGTCCTGGACGAGGCCGACTTCCGCGAGCGGGCCCGCGCGTTCCGCGACGCCTTCACCGGCTACGACGTCTACTACGCCGGCAAGGCGTTCCTGTGCACCGAGGTCGCGCGCTGGGTGGCGCAGGAGGGGCTCTGCCTCGACGTCTGCTCCAACGGCGAGCTGTCGGTCGCGCTGCGGGCCGAGGTGGATCCGGCCAAGATCGGCTACCACGGCAACAACAAGACCCCGATGGAGCTGCGCCGGGCGATCGTCGCGGGCGTCGGGCGGATCATCATCGACTCCTTCGCCGAGGTCGAGCGGGTCTCCGCGATCGCCGCCGAGACCGGCATCACCGCGCGCGTGATGGTGCGGGTGACCGCCGGGGTCGAGGCCCACACCCACGAATACATCGCCACGGCCCACGAGGATCAGAAGTTCGGTTTCTCGATCTCGTCGGGCGACGCCTTCGAGGCCGTACGCCGCCTGCTGGACGCCCCGAACGTCGAGCTGCGCGGACTCCACTCCCACATCGGCTCCCAGATCTTCGACTCCTCCGGGTTCGAGGTCGCCGCCCGGCGGGTGCTGGCGCTGCAGGCCCGGATCCGGGACGAGCTCGGCACCGAGCTGCCCGAGATGGACCTCGGTGGCGGCTTCGGCATCGCCTACACCACCCAGGACGACCCCTCGACCCCCAAGGCGCTGGCCGAGGAGCTCACCGCGATCGTGGAGCACGAGTGCCGCGGCTTCGGCCTCGCGGTGCCCCACCTCTCGATCGAGCCGGGCCGGGCGATCGTCGGGCCGTCGATGTGCACGGTCTACACGGTCGGCACCGTCAAGGAGGTCGCCCTCGACGGCGGCGTCACCCGGACGTACGTCAGCGTCGACGGCGGGATGAGCGACAACATCCGTACGGCTCTCTACGACGCCGACTACTCCGCCACGCTTGCTGGCCGGGCCTCCTCGGCCGCGCCCGTGCTCGGCCGCGTGGTCGGCAAGCACTGTGAGGCCGGCGACATCGTGGTCAAGCACGAGTTCCTGCCCGCCGACATCGCTCCCGGTGACCTGATCGCGGTCCCCGGCACCGGTGCCTACGGGCGCTCGATGGCTTCCAACTACAACCACGCGCTGCGGCCGCCGGTCGTCGCCGTCCGCGACGGCGAGGCCCGGGTGATCGTCCGGCGCGAGACCGAGGACGACCTGTTCGCCACCGACATGGGTTGAGGCGTCGCGGGGCCGGATGTTCGTCTAGGTATGTCGCCAAGCCGTCGCTTCCCTCGTGGAGTTCCACC
>NZ_JBHVKN010000137.1:0-13414 GCF_042798075.1 Nocardioides sp. NPDC057772 | reverse complement strand
GCCTTCCAGGATCCGGCCGAGGAGGCCGCCTTCCTGCAGCAGCTGGTCGTGGAGGGCCGGGTGGTGATCAGGCTGCATGTCACGCGCCTGTACGGAACAGCCCTGGACATCGCGGGGGCATAGGGATGACGGAGTCGATCTCTACTTGAGGGCGGACAGACGGCCGGAGCCCGGCATGATGACCGTCATGACTCAGCGCTCCTCTGTCGCCATCACCCATGCGTACGTGGTCCCGATCTCGGGCGAGCCGATCGAGAACGGCACGGTCGTGATCGAGGACGGGGTGATCACCGCAGTGGGCGCCGACGTCGCCGTCCCGGACGGCATCGACACCATCGATGCCGAGGGCAAGTGGCTCCTCCCTGGCTTCGTCGAGGGCCACGGCCACATCGGCACCCACGAGCAGGGGGAGGGCTGGGCCGGTGACGACACCAACGAGATGACCGACCCGGACGGCGCGGCCCTGCGCGCGATCGACGCGATCAACATCGAGGACGAGGGCTTCCGCGACGCGCTCGCCGGAGGGGTGACCACCGCGGTGATCAAGCCCGGATCCGGCAACCCGATCGGCGGCCAGACGATCGCGATCAAGACCTGGGGCGGTCGGACCATCGACGAGCAGGTCGTCTCCGACGCGGTCTCGGTCAAGAGCGCCCTCGGCGAGAACCCCAAACGCGTCTACGGAGACCAGAACAAGACCCCGTCGACCCGTCTCGGTGTCGCCCACATCATCCGGAAGGCCTTCGTCGAGGCCCAGAACTACGCCGCCAGGAAGGCAGCGGCCGAGGAGAAGGGCGAGCCGTTCGACCGCGACCTCGGCAAGGAGACGCTCGCCCGCGTCCTCTCCGGCGAGCTCGCCTGGGACCAGCACACCCACCGCGCCGACGACATCGCCACCGCCATCCGGCTGAGCGAGGAGTTCGGCTACCGCCTCGTGGTCAACCACGGCACCGAGGGTCATCTGCTCGCCGACGTGCTCGCCGAGAAGGACATCCCGGTCATCTACGGGCCCATGTTCGTGAGCCGCTCGAAAGTGGAGGTGCGCAACCGGGCCAACCGCAACATCGCCGCCATGGCGGCCGCCGGCGTGCGGGTCGCCATCACCACCGACCACCCGGTCATCCCGATCAACTTCCTGGTCCATCAGGCATCCTTCGCTGTACGCGACGGCCTCCCGCGCGACACCGCCCTGGCCGCGATCACCACGAACCCGGCGAGCTTCCTCGGCCTCGACGACCGGGTCGGCGCGATCGCACCCGGGCTCGACGGCGACGTGGTCATCTGGTCCGGAGACCCGCTCGACACCGACCACCGCGCGGAGCGTGTCTTCATCACCGGGACCGAGGTCTACAGCTGGGACCACGAGGCCGACGCCGGGCGTGGCGGCGGCGTCACCCGGGAGCGCGCGACGCGGTTCGGGATCTGAGGATGCGCAACGAACCCCGGATCGGCGACGTACCCAAGGACATGACCCCCACCGACGACAACACCGACCAGAGCACCGACCAGAGCAAGTGCAGCCACCACCGTGCGGCCTACCTTCTGCCCGTCCTGGCGCTGACCCTGACCCCGATCTTCGCCGGATGTGGCTCCGAGGCGACCGACCCAGGCGCTAACGTGTCTGATGTGCCCACATCGTCCAGTCCGACGCCCGCCGAGGACCCGAAGGTCGCTGCCGCGATCGCCGACCTGGCCAAGCGTCAGGGGGTGAAGAGCGAGGAGATCACCGTCGTCTCCCACGACAAGGTGACCTGGCCCGACAGCAGCCTCGGCTGCCCCGAGCCCGGGAAGATGTACACGACCGTCCTGACCGACGGCGTGCGCGTCGTGCTCGAGGCAGCCGGGAAGACCTACGCGTACCACGGCGGCGAGAGCGGCCCGGTCACCTACTGCGAGAACCCGCAGGAGCCCGTCCCCGGCGAGGGAAGCAGTGACGCTCCCCAGTGAGGGTGCCCACGCGGGGCACGGCGACGCCGAAGAGCGGGCCGAGGGTCTGAACAACCGGCTCAACTGGCTGCGCGCGGGCGTGCTCGGAGCCAACGACGGCATCGTCTCCACCGCCGGTGTGGTGATGGGTGTCGCGGGCGCCACCACCGATGACAGCACGATCCTCATCGCCGGTGTCGCCGCCCTGGTGGCGGGCGCGATCAGCATGGCGGCGGGGGAGTACGTCTCCGTCTCCACCCAGCGCGACACCGAGGAGTCGCTGATCGCCAAGGAGCGCCGCGAGCTGCGGGAGATGCCCGAGGAGGAGCTCCAGGAGCTGGAGGGCTTCCTGCGCGCCCGGGGTCTCGAGCCCGACACCGCCGCCGATGTGGCCCAGCAGCTCACCGAGCGCGACGCGCTGCGGGCCCACGCCGCCCTGGAGCTCGGGATCGACGTCGACGACCTCACCTCGCCGTGGGCGGCGGCCGCCGCGTCGATGATCTCCTTCACGCTCGGGGCACTGCTGCCGCTCCTGGCGATCACGCTCTTCCCCGACGGAGCCCGCGTCTGGGCGACGATCCTCACGGTGATGGCCGCGCTCGCCGTCACGGGTTGGACCAGCGCGCGCCTCGGGTACGCGCCACCTGCCCGGGCGGCACTGCGTAACGTCGCGGGCGGTCTGCTGGCGATGCTGGTGACCTACCTCGTCGGCGATCTCCTCGGCACACAACTCGGGTGACCCGACCCCACCCGCCGGGCACAATGGGCACCGATGAATCGAATGTTCGTGGCGGTGATCCCGCCGGAGTCGGTGATCGAGGATCTCGACGAGTTCTTGTCCGTACGCCGCGACGCGGCCTCCTTCCGTTGGTCGGCGCCCGACCAGCTTCACCTGACGCTCGCCTTCGCCGAGCACGTTCCGGACAGGTCCCTCGATGACGCGATCGACCGGCTGGAGACGGCCGCGGGGCGGCGTACGCCGTTCGAGATGACCATCACGGGTGGCGGCGCCTTTCCCAACGTGGCCGAGGGCAAGGTCCTCTACGCGGCCGTCGAGACCGACGCCGCGGAGGAGCTCGACCGGGTCGCCGCCGGCACCAGGAACGCCCTGGTCAAGGCCGGGGTCGAGGTCGACGGCGGCCGGTTCCGCCCTCACCTGACGATCGCTCGCACCGGCACGCCGGTCGAGCTCAGCAACTGGGTGCGGCTGCTCGATGCGTACCGTGGCCCGGCCTGGACCGTCTCCTCCTTCGCGCTGGTCCACTCACGGCTCGGCGAGGGGCCGCGGAAGCGCCCGGTCCACGACGTGGTTGCGGAGTTTCCCTTCGGCTGACGAGGAAGCCCCGGGTGGTAACGGGCGCGAACCGCGGTCGCTACCGTGTGCGGCTCGTTCAGACCCGACCCCCAGAGGAGAATCGGACATGAGTCGTCGAGTGGGGCGCAACGCCTACACCGGACTTTTCAACGATGTCGTGCTGCTCGCCGCCCGTGCGGTGGTCGGCGGGATCTTCGTCGCGCACGGCTGGCAGAAGTACGACCAGGGCTTCGCCGGCACCGAGCGGTTCCTGCGCGGCCTGGGCGTCCCGGAGCCCGCTCTCGCCGCTCAGGTGGCGACCTACGTCGAGCTCGTCGGTGGTGCCCTGCTCGCGGTCGGGCTGTTCGCGCCGGTCGTCGGGATCCTGCTCGCGGGCCAGATGGCCGGTGCGATCTGGTACGCCCACCGCACCACCGAGGTGTTCGTCGACCAGGGTGGCTGGGAGCTCGCCGCCGCGCTCGGCGCCGCCGCCCTCGTGCTCGGCCTGGTCGCTCCCGGCCGGCTCACCCTCGACCAGCTCCTCACCTGGCCCTTCAAAGCCATGGCTGCCAAGCGCAAGGCCCGCAAGGCCGAGGCAGTCGAGGCCGAGACCGTCGAGGCTCAGCCGTACGTCGAGGAGAAGGTGACGATCAAGGCCTGAGGCCCTGCGCTGGTCGAGCCGCCGCCGGTCGGCCGCGCGCCGTGTAACACGTCGTTCGTAGCACTACTCGCCCTAAACGAACGACCGGATAGTTCCACGAACGACGTGTTACACGCGAACGAACCCCACGAACAGCGTGTTACCCCGAACCCGCGAGCTCAGCCCGCGACGCCGTAGAGCCGGTCGCCGGCGTCACCGAGGCCGGGGACGATGTAGCCCTTCTCGTTGAGCTTCTCGTCCATGGCCGCGGTGACGACCCGGACGGGGGCCTCGATGCCCTCGAGAGCCTTCTCCAGTGCGGCGACGCCCTCGGGGGCGGCCAGGAGGGTGACGGCGGTGATGTCGTCGGCCCCGCGGGAGACGAGGAAGTCGATCGCCGCGGCGAGGGTGCCGCCGGTGGCCAGCATCGGGTCGACCACGTAGCACTGGCGGCCGGAGAGATCGGCGGGGAGGCGCTCGGCGTACGTCGTCGCCTCCAGCGTCTCCTCGTTGCGGACCATGCCGAGGAAGCCGACCTCGGCGGTCGGCAGCAGCCGGATCATCCCGTCGAGCATCCCGAGACCGGCCCGGAGGATGGGGACGATCAGCGGCTGCGGGTCGGTGAGGCGTACGCCCTGGGTCGGCGCGACCGGGGTGACGATGTCGACCGGGGCGACCCGGACGCCGCGGGTCGCCTCGTAGGCGAGCAGCGTGACGAGCTCGTCGGCGAGACGACGGAAAGTCGACGAGTCGGTCTCTTTGTTGCGAAGCGTGGTGAGCTTGTGGGCGACGAGCGGGTGGTCCACAACGAGGGTCTCCATGGGCTGAACCCTACGATCGGTTTGTCCTGAGGTCACCAATTCCCCCTAGACCCAGCGCGGTTTCGGTGTCACTCTGGTCGTGTGTCTGATCAGCTGGAGCAGATCGAGGGTGTTGACTTCGCCGTCGCGATGTATCGCGAGGACGGCGCCTGGGTCGTGCGCGAGCTCGCTCACGACCTGCTGACCGATGTCGAGACTCTGACGCACGCGCTCCACCGCTTTCCGGGCGATGGTGGGGCGATCGCGATGGCGGCGATCGACGAGGACTTCTTCGTGATCGTCCGGGTCACCGGCGCCGCGACCAGAGTGCTGCTCTCCGACGTGACCGCCGCCGACGAGTGGGAGCTGGCCGCCTCGGCGCTCGACGTGCTCGGGCTGCCGCTGCCCGAGGAGGTCGAGGAGGAAGAGGACGCCGACCCGGCAGGCGATCTCGGCATCCTCGCCGACTTCGGGATGAGCGCGGTCGACATGGGCATCCTCATCGACGACATGTTCGAGGAAGACCTCTACCCCGACGAGACGCTCTCCGAGATCGCCCGCGCGATCGGCTGCGGCGAGGCCTTCGACGACGCCGTCGGCTTGATGCCGGCGTGACACCAGCCAACCGATGGGAGGTCCCGATGCGGGCCGCCCTCGAGGAGGGCCGTGCTGCCCTGGCGACGGGTGACGTGCCGATCGGCGCGGTCGTCGTCGACCCGGCCGGGGCCGTGATCGGCCGCGGCAGGAACGTACGCGAGGCCGAGGCCGACCCCACCGGACATGCCGAGGTGGTGGCGCTGCGCGAGGCGGCCAAGGCGCGGGGGGAGTGGCGGCTGGAGGGCTGCACCCTCGTGGTGACCCTGGAGCCGTGCACGATGTGCGCCGGAGCCGCGGTCCTGGCCCGGGTGGAGCGGATCGTCTTCGGCGCCTTCGACGACAAGGCCGGTGCGGTGGGTTCGTTGTGGGACGTCGTACGCGACCGCCGGCTCAACCACCGGCCCGAGGTCGTCGCCGGGCTGCTGGCAGACGAGCAGCGCGCGCTGCTGGAGGACTTCTTCGGGGCCCAGCGGGGCGCCCCCGATTTCGGCGAAGACCCTCCGAGGCTGTAACTTATTCGGCGGTGACGTGTCCGAGCGGCCGATGGTGCAACACTCGAAATGTTGTGTAGGGAGACCTACCGTGGGTTCAAATCCCACCGTCACCGCCAGCCAGCCAAGGGCGCTTGACCTGCGACAACGCAGATCAAGCGCCCTTGCTGCATTTCCGGCCGCGCCATCCGGCCCGGGCCACTTGAAACATTTGCCGCTCACGGCCGCTCGTCGCCCCCTATAGTCCGGACGGACCTTTGCCCGCGACCCCCACTGGAGCTCCGGCGTGCCCTTGTTTCCCTTCCCCCGCGCGGTCGTGTCGATGGTCGCGATGGTGGCGATCTTCCTGGGAGGGTGGGCGGTCCAGCAGACCCCGGGCAACCTCGGCGACATGGTCCGCTCGCCGTTCACCTGGGTGGCGCTGATGTTCCTGGGCATCGGGATCGCGACCGAGCTGCCCGTCTCTCGCCACCAGCGCTGGGGCCGCGCGCTCGTCACGGTCCTCGATCAGGCGGGTGACCACGTCGGCTATGGCTTCGTCGTCTCCCCGAAGCGGATCCTCACCACCCGGCGGGTGGCCGAGGCCGCGGTGGGAGCCGGTGACCTGGACCGCGACACGATCCGGGTGCGGTTCCCGCACGTACGCACGGCGACCGGCGACGTCAGCGTCGAGGTACGTCTCGCCGACCGTGAGGACGACCCTTCGACAGGCTCAGGACATCGCATCGTCGCGCTCGATGTCGTGGGCGTCGAGCGGCTGCCCCGCCGCGTACTCCCGTTCCGGTTCGCCTCGCCGGTCGTCAACACCAAGGTCCTGCTCCACGACCCGACCGCGCTGAACGGCGCCGGGGTGTGGGTGGAGTCGGAGATCCGGGCAGCCGGGGTGGCGTACGTCCAGGTCAAGACGGTGCTCAACGAGGCCCCGCTCGAGGTCGGCGACTGCGAGGGCGTGCCGATGGTGCATGCCCGCACCGGCCGCCTGCTCGGCATGTGCGACGGCTCGGTCAGCGACGACGAGGGGGTGACACTGATCCTGATCTCCGCGGCGTTCGCCCGGCTCAACGCCCGGATCAGCCTGCCGCGCCGCTTCGCCCGCGCGCTCACCGAGATCATCGCCGCGGTGATCGCCTGGCTCGGCAACTGGGTGCGCGCCCACGCGATCATGGCGGTGGCCGGCGCGGTCGTCCTCGCCGTCGTCGGGACCGTCCTGGTCATCCGCTGGCTCGACGGCCCCGGACCGACGGGCGAGTGCGTGGTCCTCGATGTCACCTCCTCCACGGAGAAGGACGACCTCGTGCGGAGCCTTGCCACCCAGTTCGAGACCGGCCGCGAGGTCGACGGGCGGTGCGTCGACGTCGAGGTCCTGGGTTTGACCTCGGGCGCCGCGATGGAGGCGCTCGCCTCCGACTGGGACGTCGAGATCGTCGAGCCGATGTTCGAGCGCAGCCAGACCGGCCGCAGCCGCCCCGACGTCTGGCTCCCCACCTCCTCGATGTGGACCGAGCTCCTCGAGCTCGACACGAAGAAGACGTACGAGACGCTCGGCTCCACCACCGAGAGCGTGATGGTGATCGCGGTGCCGGAGGGGACGGCGGACGGCGAGGAGGTGTCGATGGAGTGGCTCAAGGCGAAGGCGGTCGCCGGCAAGGCCGCGGGCACCGGGTTCGTGCTCGGCCGCGACGAGCCGCTGTGGTCGACCTCGGGGCTGGGCGCGAGCGTGCTCACCTACAACGCCGCCGTCCGGGCCGACGCCGCAGCCGGAGCGAGTGTGGAGATCACCCCGCAGACGCCGGAGGACGAAGCGGTCAACGCCTGGGTGCGCGAGCTCGAGTCCTCGGTGGGCAGCTATGGCGACGAGGCGACGACGTACCTCCAAGACCTCTACTGCGGGATCGTCGACCCCGTCGACGCGCTGGTGATCCAGAAGCAGCTGGTCGATCTCTACAACAGCGGCCTGCCCTCCGGCTCCGAGCCCGACTGCGACCAGCTGCCGGGCTACGGCGAGAAGAGTCACCCGCGGGTGACGAGGTTCGAGTCGCACATCCCGCCGGAGGGGACGCTGGCGATGGACCACCCGTACGTCGTGATGCCAGGCCTCTCCGAGGCCCAGCGAGAGCTGGCCGAGGAGTTCTACGGGTTTCTCGGCGAGGAGGAGGCGCAGGCCGCGTTCGTCGAGGGCGGCTTCGAGCAGATCGGCTCCGTCGACGAGGACGACACCTTCCCTCAGCCCGAGGCCGAGGCGATCCAGCGGATCCGCGCCGAGTGGGACGGCGTACGCAAGAACGCCCAGGTCATCCTGCTGATCGACAACTCCGGGTCGATGAACGACGAGGTCGCGCCGGGGGCTGCCAAGATCGACCGGGTCCAGAGCGCCGCCAACGCTGCGATCGGGCTGCTGGCGCCCAAGGACGAGCTGGCGGTGTGGACGTTCGGGAGCTCGGTGCGCAAGACCGCCCTGACCCCGGTGGGTGACCGGATCTCGCAGGTCAGAGCCGAGATCGGTGCCATCGAGGCCGGTGGTAGGACGACCCAGCTCCCGGCCGCGGTCCAGGCCGCGCACGACGCTCTCGCGCAGACCAACGACCCGGACAACCCCAAGACCAAGGCGGTCGTGCTGCTCACCGACGGCGCCACCAACCTGACCCCGGACGGATCCGACGCGGAGGAGAACAAGGCGGCCAACGACGCGCTCGTCGCCGACATCGCGGGCAGCGAGTCCCGCGTCCGGATCTACACGATCCCCTACGGCAACTCGGCCGACAAGTGTCTCCTCGAGAAGGTCGCCGCCGCCTCCGGCGCCCGCTACTACGGCGCCGGCACGCGCGAGAGCCTCATCAACGACGTCATGCTCGCCGTCTTCGGCAACTTCGGCACCCAGGCGGCTGCCGCCAACCTGCCGAGCATCGAGGCGAAGGCCAGGATCCCGGCGGGTGACTGCGGCGGCTCCGCCGACTAGAGGTAGCGCGCCGCGACGGTGGCTGCCCGGGCGCCGTAGCCGCCGCCGAACATGGCCGCGTGGACCAGCAGCGGGAAGAGCTGGTGGAGGCCCTGGCGCTCCTCCCAGCCCTCCGCGAGCGGGGTCGCCTCCTCGTAGGCGGCCATCGTCCGCTCCAGGTGAGGAAGGCCGAAGAGGGCCAGCATGGCGAGGTCGACCTCACGATGACCGGCGTACGCAGCCGGGTCGATGAGCCACGCCTCGCTGCTCCGGTCCCAGAGCACGTTGCCGTTCCAGAGGTCGCCGTGGAGCAGTGCCGGCGGCTCCTCCGGGATCAGCGAGGTCAGCTTTCCGACGACCTGCTCGACGCTCTCGGCGCCGGCGGCGTCGATGGCTCCGCGGTCCCGGGCCGCCTTGAGATAGGGCAGCAGGCGGCGTACGGCATAGAACTCGGCCCAGGTGTCGGTCGGCTTGTTGGGCATCGGCAGCCGACCGATGAAGCCGTCCTTGTCCGCACCGAACCCCGAGACCGGGGTGCTGTGCAGCCCGGCGAGCGCGCGGCCGAGGTCCTCGGCGGTCTCCGCGTTGGGACGGCCCGGCTCGATCCACCGGAGCACCAGGCAGTCGGGCTCGGCGGCGAGCACCTCGGGAACCTTCACGGCCCCCGACTCCTCCAGCCACCGGAGACCTCGGGCCTCGGCGGCCACGAAGTCGTCGCGCGCCGGGGAGAGGGCCTTCATCAGGACCAGCGAGCCGTCGCTGAGCCGGATCTTGGTGGCGGTCGAGATATCACCGCCCGCGACCGAAGACGTGCTCACCACCGCCGCCCCGAGCAGCTGCTCGGCACGACGGGCGACCGCGGGCTGACGGGTCACGAACCAGGCCTCGACGCGGCCACGGATGCGACGATCGCATCACTCGTACGCTCCACCATCGCCAGCACCTCCCGGAATCCCTCGACACCACCGTAATAGGGATCGGGCACGTCGCCGGGGCCTTCGGGATCGAAATCACGGAACATGCGCAGCCCGTTCTCCGGCGCCTGACCAGCCAGATCGGCCAGGTTGTCGGCATCCATCGCCAGCACCAGGTCGTACGTCTCGGGGTCCCCGACCGGCCACTGCTGGGCCCGGTGACGCTCGGGGTCGTAGCCGGCCTCGAGCAGCGTCGCCGCCGCCCGGCGGTCCATCTTCTCGCCGGCGTGCCAGCCCCCGGTGCCGGCCGAGACCAGCTCCACGTCGTCGAGCCCGGCGCCGTCGAGACGGTCGCGCAGCACCACCTCCGCCATCGGAGAACGGCAGATGTTGCCCAGGCAGACGACCGCGATCTTCATGGCCCGAGTTTTGCATTTCCGCCAAGAACGCGGGGCGGATGCCGAATCTCGGGCTCCGATCTGCTACTCGTCGCTGTCGGGCCAGACCCGGTCGAGGCCCCAGCCGACGATCGAGATGATGATGCCACCGAGGACGGCGGCCCAGAACCCGTCGACGTGGAAACCGACCCCGGTCGGGCCGAGGATCCACGCGGTCAGGCCGAGCATCGCCGCGTTGATCACCAGCAGGAACAGACCCAGGGTGAGCAGGATGAAGGGGATCGAGAGGACCTTCAGGATCGGCTTCACGAACGCCGAGACGATGCCGAGCACGAGGGCGACGATCAGCAGCGGCAGGAGCTTCTGCTTGACCTCCTCCATGCCGCTGGACGGGCCGTCGAAGTAGATCCCGCCGACGAGCCAGGTCGCCACGGCCAGGGCGATGGCGTTGGTGATGAGCCAGGTCACGATGCGCATGTCATCGAGTCTGGCAGGCTCGCCAGCCTGGTGTAAGAGGCGCGCGGCAGGCCTGACGACTGCGTGACCTCAGGTCACTTCTCCAGCCGGAGCGCCTTGCAGATGTCGTGGGCCGCATCGGAGAGGTGCTTCTGCAGGAACCGCTCCGCGTCGTGGATGCGGTCGGCGTCGAGGAGGCGGACGAGGGCGGCGTGGTCCTCGGCCTGGTCGTGGGCGTTGCGGCGGATGCGGTCGACCTGAGCGAGGGCGAGCTTGAGCTCGAGGACCAGGTGCTCCTGCATCGCGACCAGCCGTGGTGAGCCGGTCAGCGCCACGAGCGAGAGGTGGAAGGCGAGGTGGCGCTCGTTGAGCTCGCGGTAGGACGCCTTCTCGGAGTGAACGGCCGTGATGTACGCGTCGAGCGACTCGTGCACCTCCTGGCGGGTCTCGGGCGAGGCGTTGAGCCAGTTGCGGACCCCGGCCCCCTCGAGCACCCAGCGGGCGGCGCAGACGTCGCGGACCGAGGCGGCCTCCGGGGTGGCGACGGCGACGCCCTTGTTGGGCGCGCGGGTGGCCAGGCCCTCGGCGACCAGGATGGTCAGGGCCTCGCGGACGGTGGAGCGGCCGACACCCAGCGACTCGGCGAGGCCGTGCTCGCGCAGCGGAGTGCCCGACTCCAGCTCGCCCTCGAACACCGCCCGGCGGAGCTCGTCGGCGACGCGGTCGACCGTCGATGCGGGTTCGTCCAGGGTGAGCGACTCGAACATGGACCCATTGTCCTATCTGCGTCGGCTTCCGGTGATGACCGTTCGTGCTCTAACCTAACCGCACGGGATTGTCTGACAATCAGTCAATCAGTCAATCAGGCAATCCGACGAGCTGACCTGGATCTGACCTGGATCTGACCTGAGAGGGGTACGAGTGAGCACTTCGCTGGCCTGGGGCCGTCACTACCTGATGACCGAGCCGACGCACTACCGCATCGACTACGCCATCAACCCGTTCATGGACACCGAGATCCAGCCGGATCCCGTCCGTGCTCGCGCACAGTGGGACACCCTCAAGGCGACCATCGAGGAGCTCGGCGGCCGCGTCGACGTCATCGCGCCGCGCGAGGACAGCCCCGACATGGTCTACGCGATGAACCTCGGCTTCGCAGCGACCCTCTCTGAGGGCCGCAGGCACGTGCTCCTCTCCCACATGCGCTTCCCCGAGCGCCGCAACGAGACCCGCTCCGCGATCGAGTGGTTCGCCGCGAACGGCTGGGGCACGGCGTACGTCGGCAAGGATGGTGTCGGGCCGACCTTCGAGGCGGGCGACGTCTTCCCGTTCGCCGGCCACCTGGTCGCCGGCACCGGCCCGCGCACCGACGAGATGGCGCTCAAGACCCTGGCGACCGAGATGGGTGTGCGGGTGATGGGCGTACGGACGACCCACTCCGGCATGTACCACCTCGACCTGGCCTTCTGCCCGCTCGACGAGCGCCGTGCGATCGTCTGCCCGGACGCGCTCGCGCCGGAGTCCGCCGAGGCGCTCCTCGACCTGGTCCCGGAGCCGCTGGTCATCACCGAGGAGGAGGCACTCAGCACCTTCGCCGCCAACTCGATCGTCATCGGCCGCACCATCGTGATGCCGTCCTGCCCGGACCGGATCCGGCCGGTCCTCGAGGGCTGGGGCTTCGCGATCCGGATCGTCGACATGAGCGAGCTCCACCTCGGTGGCGGGTCGGTCCGTTGCGTCACCAACCCGCTCGACATCGTGGTCGGTCGCGACGTGCCCGTGGTTTACGGGGGCGAGGTCATCCCGACCTAGGATCTCACGATATGAGCACCCCACAGCCCCGTCCCAGTGTCGCCGCTATGCCTGCGTACGTCGCGGGCAAGCCGCCGGTCGAGCGGCCCGGTCTGGTGACCTACAAGCTCTCCTCGAACGAGAACCCCTACCCGCCGCTCGACGGGGTCGTGGAGATCGCCGCCGAGGCGGCCGGACGGGTCAACCGCTACCCCGACGCGGGCAGCACGGAGCTCTACGACGCGCTTGCGAAGGCCTATGGTGTGCCGGCCGAGGAGCTCGCCCTCTCGACCGGTGCCGTGGCGCTGATCTTCCAGCTGGTCTCGGCCTACTGCGGTCCCGAGGACGAGGTCGTCTTCGCCTGGCGCAGCTTCGAGGCGTATCCGATCGCGATCCTCGCTGCCGGTGCGACCGCGGTGAAGGTGCCGGTCACGGAGCGCGGCCGTCACGACCTCGACGCGATGGCGGCGGCCATCACGGAGCGTACGAAGGTCGTCTTCGTCTGCACCCCCAACAATCCCACCGGTGCCTCGGCCACCCAGACCGAGCTCGACGCCTTCCTCGCGAAGGTGCCCGAGCACGTGCTGGTCGTGGTCGACGAGGCCTACGCCGAGTTCGTCCGCATGGACGACGCGGTCGACGGCATCGCCACCTATCGCTCGCGGGCCAACGTGGTCGTGCTGCGTACGTTCTCCAAGGCCTACGGGCTGGCCGGTTTCCGGGTCGGCTACGCCTTCGCGCCTGCGCCGATCGCCGCCACCCTGCGGGCGATGGCGCTGCCGTTCGGCGTCAACGTCGTCGCCCAGGCAGCCGGGGTCGCCTCGCTCGAGCGGCAGGCAGAGCTGCTGGCGCGCGTCGACGACCTGGTGAGCGAGCGGACCCGTGTGGTCGAGGGGATCCGCGCCGCGGGCTGGGACGTCCCCGACGCCCAGGGCAACTTCGTCTGGTTCGCCTTCGAGTCGGCCGAGCGCTGCGCCGAGTTTGCGGCGGCCGCCGACGAGGTCGGCCTGATGGTCCGTCCCTACCCGCCCGAGGGCGTACGCGTATCGATCGGCGAGGTCGAGGCCAACACCCGCCTGATCGAGCTCGCCGGCTCGTTCCCGAAGAGCTGACGACGGGAGCGGCTCACAGAGCAGAGGTCCAGCAGCGCGAACGCTGCCGGACCTCTGCTC
>NZ_JBHVKN010000136.1:0-13416 GCF_042798075.1 Nocardioides sp. NPDC057772 | reverse complement strand
GTCATGACGAGCCGACTCGGCGGGATTTGCGGTCAAGATGCGCCGACTCGGCGACGAGACCTGCTGTGCGTGAGCTACTGCGCGTCGCGCTCCTGAGCGGCGAGGGCGCGGGCGACCTCGTCACGTCCCTCGCGGACGTACCGCTTGGCGGCGGGCTCGGCGGGGGAGGTCTCGAGCCACTTGTCGGCCTTCTCCAGGAGCTCGGGGGAGGCGGCCGGCTTCGGGAAGATGAACTCCAGCACCGTCGAGGCGCGGTGGGTGCCGAGGTGGTCCCAGAGGGTGTCGGCGGCCTCGAAGTAGCGGTCGATGTAGGGCGCCAGCACCTCGTCCTGGCCGCTGCGCTGGAAGGACAGCACGATCGAGCGGGCGGTCTCGTTGGCCACGTCGGTGCGGACGACGACCGCGTCCCATGCGGCTTCCTTGGCCTCGGCCGTGGGCTGCGCGGCGCGGGCGGCGGCGGCCTTCTCCTTGCCGGAGATGGTGTTGTCGCGCTCGAGCTCGGCGGCGATCTCGGCCTCACCGAAGGTGCCCGAGGCGGCCAGGCCGGTGACCAGGGCCCAGCGCAGGTCCTGGTCGATCTCGAGACCTTCGTAGGCCAGCTCCCCGGAGAGCAGCCCCTGGAGGTCGGCGATCGCGGCCTCGGAGCGGGCCGCGGCGGCGTAGGTCCGGGCGAAGGTCAGCTGGTGGTCGCTGCTCGGTGCGGCGCTCTCCAGCAGGCTCTTGAGCCCGCTCTCCCAACGCGCCTTGAGGGCGTCGCGGTTGGCCGGAGCCGAGAACGAGTTGACCGCCTGAGCAGCGAAGACCGGGATCCGGGTGACGCCCCAGGCGTCGGTCTCCTGGCCGATGTTGGCGAGCACGAGCTCGACGAAGTCGCTGGCCCGCATCTCGGCGTCGCGGGTCATGTCCCACGCCGCGCCCCAGATCAGCGCCCGCGAGAGCGAGTCGTCCAGCACGGACAGTGACGACAGCGCGGTGGCCAGCGAGCGCTCGTCGAGCCGGATCTTGGCGTACGTCAGGTCGCCCTCGTTGAGCAGCAGCAGGTCGGGCTGCTTGACCCCGGCCAGCTGCGGGACCTCGGTCAGCTCGCCGGTGACGTCGATCTCGAACGCGTCGCGGCGCACGAGCGCGCCGTCGACGAGGTCGTAGAGGCCGAGGCCGATGCGGTGGCGGCGGAGCGTCGGGTAGTCGGCGGCGGCCGACTGACGCACGGCGAAGGCGGCGTAGGAGCCGTCCTCGGCGAGCGTGAACTCGGGGGCGAGGGTGTTGACACCGGCGGTCTGCAGCCACTCCTGGGCCCAGCCCTGCAGCTCACGGCCGGAGGCGGCCTCGAGGTGGCGCAGCAGGTCCTTGAACTCGGAGTTGCCGTAGGCGAACTCCTTGAAGTAGGCCTTCAGGCCCTCCAGGAACGGCTCCAGGCCGACCCACGCCACCAGCTGCTTCAGGACGGAGGCGCCCTTGGCGTAGGTGATCATGTCGAAGTTGACCTCGACGGCCTGCAGGTCGTAGTTGTCCGCGGCGATCGGATGCGTGGTGGGCAGCTGGTCCTGGCGGTAGCCGGTCTGCTTGCGGGCGTTGGTGAAGCCGGTCCAGGCGTCGGTGAACTCGGTCGCGTTGGCCTGGGCGTGGTAGCAGGCCCACTCGGCGAAGGACTCGTTGAGCCAGAGGTCGTCCCACCACTTCATGGTGACCAGGTCGCCGAACCACATGTGCGCCATCTCGTGAAGGATCACCGAGGCGCGGAAGTCGTAGAAGGAGCGCGGCTGCTTGGAGCGCGGCAGGTATTCGTCACGCAGCGTGACGGCGCCGGCGTTCTCCATCGCGCCCATGTTGTATTCAGGCACATAGAGCTGGTCGTACTTCCCGAAGGGGTAGGGGAAGTCGAAGGCGTCCTCGAAGAACTCAAAGCCCTGCTTGGTGATCTTCACGACCTCGTCGCGGTCGAGGTAGGGGACCAGCGACTGGCGGCAGTAGTGGCCCAGCGGGATCGTGCCGAACTTGCCCTCGTAGACGTCCTGGACCTCGTGGTACTCACCGGCGATCAGCGCGGTGATGTAGGTCGACATCTTCTTGGTGGGCTCGAAGTCCCAGGTCGCGCGGCCGTCGCCGAGCGGCTTCGGCTCGGGCGTGACGGCGTTGGAGACGACCTTCCAGCCCTCGGGGGCTGTCACGTGGAAGGTGAAGACGGACTTGAGGTCGGGCTGCTCGAAGGTGGTGTAGACGCGGCGGGCGTCGGGCACCTCGAACTGGGAGTAGAGGTAGACGCGGTCGTCGGCGGGGTCGACGAAGCGGTGCAGGCCCTCGCCGGTGTGGGAGTAGGTGCAGTCGGCCTTGACGACGAGCACGTTCTCGGCTGCGAGGCCGTCGAGCTGGATCCGGGAGTCCTGGTACGCAACCGCGGGGTCGAGCGCGACGCCGTTGAGGGTGATCTCGTGGACGGTCGCGTCGACGAGATCGGCGAAGGTCGAGGCACCGGCCTCGGTGGCGGTGAAGGTGATCGTCGTCGTCGAACCGAAGGTCTCGGGGCCCGTGGTGAGGTCGAGTTCGATGTCGTACGAGAGGACGTCGAGGAGGGCGGCCCTAGCGGTGGCTTCGGCGCGCGTCAGATTGGTTCCAGGCATGCCTGGATCCTCTCATTCTGCCCGGAATTCGAGACATTTATATCGCGCTTGTTGCCCGTTCTTGGGAGTCCCTGAGCGCGAAAAGTAAAAATACAGTGATGTAATTCCGACACACCGGTATCAATGGTTGACAACTTTCTCTAGGGTGCTCTTGTGCCCCTCAAGTCACAGAAACACCAGTATTCACAGGAGCCGCGCCGGGTGGGGAAGCCTGGCGGGGCGCTGCGCCGGACCTTGGTCACCGGCGCGGTTCTGCTGCTCGTCGGCCTCGGTGTACAAGTCATCCCCAAGTTGGCATCACCGGCGCACGCGGGCTCGATCACGCTCTGCTCCGGATTCTCGGACTGCCGCAGCAAGGGCTACTCCACCGGCGGCTACGAGAGCGCCTGGGGGAGCATGTACTGGCGGATGTACGCCGGTCGCAACTGCACCAACTACGTCGCGTACAAGCTCATCCAGACCGGCCTGCCGAACGCTCGGCCGTGGTCGGGCGAGGGCAACGCGACCAACTGGGGCGTCGCGCTGAGCAGCATGACGAACCGGACGCCGACCGTCGGCTCGGTCGCCTGGTGGCACTCCTCGCACCCGAGCGCGAGCCGCTTCGGGCACGTCGCGATCGTCGAGCGGGTCGGCGACAACTCGATCACGATCTCGGAGTCCAACTACGGCAGCGACCTGAGCTGGCGCCGGATCGGCAAGGACTCGGTGAACTACCCGACCGGGTTCATCCACTTCAACGACCAGCGGCTCTCGGTCACCAAGCGACCCACGGTCGAGGGCACGGCGCAGGTCGGCAAGTCGGTCACCGTCAACACCGGCTCGTGGAGCCCGAACCCGAACAAGATCCGCTACCAGTGGATCGTGAACAAGAAGCCGATTCCGGGTGCGACCAACAAGACCTTCCGCATCCCCGGCCACCTCGCCGGCAAGCAGATCGCGGCGGTGCTCACCGGCACCCGCCGGGACTACAGCGAGGCCAAGACGATGAGCGAGATCCTGCCGCCGATCAAGCAGGGCACGTTCCAGGTCCTGGCGCAGCCGAAGATCACCGGCACCCAGAAGGTC
Organism: Nocardioides sp. NPDC057772; assembly: GCF_042798075.1. Taxonomy (NCBI): domain Bacteria; kingdom Bacillati; phylum Actinomycetota; class Actinomycetes; order Propionibacteriales; family Nocardioidaceae; genus Nocardioides; species Nocardioides sp. NPDC057772. Next base: position 9,733 of record NZ_JBHVKN010000136.1, on the reverse strand, counting down.
GGCTCGACGGTCGCCGTCGGTGGAGCGGACTACGAGCCGTCGGCCAAGATCGGCGAGGTCCGGTGGTACGCCGACAAGACCCTGATCGCCCGCGGCACGTCCCGCTTCCTGAAGGTGCCCGCAGCGGCCTCCGGGAAGAGGATCGGCGCGGTCGTCGTCGGAGTCCAGGAGGGCTACCGTCCGAAGCAGTCCTACGCCTTCGCCAGCACGCTCGTCGGTGGCGGCAAGGCACCGCAGCAGCCGATGGAGCCGGTCGAGCCGCCGCCCAGCGGCACGCTGACCCAGACCGCGGCCGGCTTCGTGAAGGGCGGCACCCGTCTCGGCGGCCTGATGCAGGTCGACCCGGGCAGCTTCAGCGAGGATGTCGACCTCTCCTACCAGTGGACGCGCGAAGGTGCGCCGATCTCCGGTGCGACGAGCCACAAGTACTACCCGACCGCCTCCGACGTCGGCCACCGGCTCAGCGTCACCGTGGTCGCCCGCTCCGGCAGCGGCGAGACGGTGAGCAAGACGTACGGCCCCAGCGGCCGGGTGCGCGTCAAGCCCCGCGTCAACGTGGTGGCGGCGGACGGGTCGGGCCAGACCAAGATCGACGTCGACGTGACCGCGTCCGGCTACACCCCGACCGGCAGCGTCACGATCGTGACCAACGGCGACCGCAAGGTCACCCAGGAGCTTAGCGAAGGCGCGACCAGCGTCACCTTCGTCAAGCTCCCGCCGGACGAGTACGTCGTGAAGGTCTACTACCGCGGCGACGAGGTCGCCTACTGGGCGAGCGGGGGTGACTGGGCCACGGTCAGCTGACGCCCGGAACAGATTCGCGGCGGGAGTGGTTCGGTGTCTATATGACACAGATCACTCCCGCTGCGCTGTCCGAGACCACCGAGAAGACCGCCGCCGACTTCTGGTTCGACCCTGCCTGTCCGTTCGCCTGGATCACCTCGCGCTGGATCCTCGAGGTGGAGAAGGTGCGCGACGTCGAGGTGACGTGGCACATCATGAGCCTGGCGTACCTCAACCAGGACAAGGACATCCCCGACGACTACCGGAAGATGCTCTCGACCGCGTGGGGTCCGGTGCGGGTCTGCATGGCGGTGCAGAACGAGTACGGGCAGGAGAAGCTGGCCGAGATCTACACCGCGCTCGGCACCCGCCGTCACGTCGAAGGTCGCGACTTCGACCGCGCGCTGATCGAGGAGGCGCTGGCGTCGGTCGGGCTGCCCGTCGAGCTGGCCGACGCGATGGACGACTCCGGCTACGACGAGGCCATCGCGAAGTCCCACCACGAGGGCATGGACCAGGTCGGCAACGACGTCGGCACCCCGACGATCGCGATGAACGGCTCGGCCTTCTTCGGTCCGGTCATCTCCAAGGCACCCAAGGGTGAGGAGGCCGGCAAGCTCTGGGACGGGTTCCAGCTGATCACCGCCTACCCCTACGTCTACGAGCTCAAGCGCGCCCGGGTCCACGACCTCGACTTCAGCTGAGCTCGCCGGCCAGGACGGAATTTGGCGGTGACGCCGAGGCCGTCCGGTCGTACGTTGGCAGGGTGACTACAACAGACGACGCAGGACTTCTCTCGAGGGCGCTGGACCAGACCGGCGACCTGCTCGACCGGGTGCACGCCGACACCGTCTCGCGGCCGACGCCGTGCAAGCAGTGGGACGTCGGTGCGCTGGCGGACCATGTGATCGCGGACGGCCCCAACTTCGTCACGATGCTTCGTGGCGGCCAGCCCGACTGGAGCGCACCGACCCCGCACGTCAGCGAGAGCTGGGGGCCGGCGTTCAAGGTCGGCGCTGACGACGTGCTGCACGCCTGGGGCCAGGGCACCGGCCCGGACGGCTGGGAGGGCGGAGCGTCGGTGCCGCTCGGCATGATCGTGGCCGAGTACGCCGTGCATTCCTGGGATCTGGCGCAGGCACTCGGCGTCCCGTCCTCCGAGCTCGACCCGGAGCTGGCCGAGGTGGGGCTCGAGTTCATGCAGGCGAGCCTGAAGCCGGAGATGCGCGAGGGAGCGTTCGCTCCCGAGGTGGCGGCGCCCGAGGGTGCTGGGGTCTACGAGCGGCTGGCTGCTTTCGCCGGACGGCCGGTCTCCTGACACCATGGTCATGTGGTTGACCAGATGGGTGTGTTCGCGCTGCAGCGGGCACTGACGCAGGCAGCAGAGCTTCTCGACACCGTCACGGCGGGCGACCTGACCCGGCCGACGCCGTGTCCGGAGTGGGATGTTCGCAAGCTGGCCAACCACATGATCGCCCAGCCGCGGGTCTTCGTGACGATGCTCCAGGGCTCGTCGCCGGGATGGAACGGCCGCGAGGACTACGCGGTCAACCTGGGCGAGGAGCTGCGCACCCGGGGCAACGCGCTGATCAACCTGTGGCGCGAGGTCGGGGCCGACGACACGGTGATGGTCGACCCCGACTGGCAGTCGGCCGAGATCGCGGTCCACACCTGGGACCTGGCGGTCTCTCTCGGACGGACGACCGACGGCCTCGACGAGGCGGTCGCCCAGCGCGCGGTCGTCGCGATGGACCGCATCCTCGGCCCGGAGCGCAAGGGGCGGGCCTTCGCCAACGCGCTCTCGGCGCCGGAGGGGTCGGGTGCGTACGAGCACCTCGCGGCGTACGCCGGGCGGCCGGTGCCGTTCGAGTCCTCCCCGGCCTGATCTCAGCAGTCACAGAAGACCCAAACGACACACCGAACACAGGGGTTTGCGGCATGTCGGGCGCTTGATTCTCCAAAATCAAGGGTATGGCCCGCTTCCCCCGCGTCCTCACAGTGACGTTGACCGCAGTCGTTCTCGGCGCGTCCATGCTCGTGCCTGCCATCGGCTCGGCGATCGGTCCGGCGGCCGCCGAGGAGGGCCAGCTGATCAAGCTGCCTCGCCTCGAGGACGGCATCGCGACGCGTGACGTGAAGCTGCCGCCGAGGCTGACCGAGCGGTCCGCCGGCGCGGCCGCGACCGAGAAGCTGCGTACGACGACGTTCTCGATGGTCGGGGTCTCGTGGACCGGGGCGGAGACGCCCCAGGTCGAGGTGCGGGTGAGCAAGTCGGACCAGTGGCGCGAGTGGCAGGAGCTGCCGCTGCAGCAGGATCTTCCCGACGGTGAGGAAGGGGCCGTCGCCGCCCGTGGCAAGGTCGAGCGCCGCGGCACCCAGCCGGTGTGGACCGGCCGGGCCAGCGGCGTACAGGTGCGGGTCGCGGGCGCGCAGCCCAAGGACCTCGAGCTGACCCTGATCAACACCGGGCCGCAGGAGGACGTCAAGGCGCCGAAGAGGGAGGCCGACGACCTCGGCTACGGCAGCGCGGGCGGAAGTGCCCCGAACGGCCGGGTCGCGCGATCGCGACCGAAGTGGGCGCCGAAGCCGGTGATCTACACCCGGTCGCAGTGGGGCGCCAACAACTCCTGGCGCAACGGCCGCCCGGAGTACAACACCTCGCTCAAGCAGGTCCACATCCACCACACCGCCACGAGCAACAACTACTCCAAGGGCGACGTGCCGGGGATCATCCGCGGCATCTACAGCTATCACACCAGGTCACTGGGGTGGTTCGACATCGCCTACAACTTCCTCATCGACAAGTACGGCCGTGCCTGGGAGGGCCGCTCCGGCGGCATCGACCGGCTCGTCAAGGGCGCGCACACGCGTGGTTTCAACCACCAGTCGATGGGCATCGCCCTGATCGGCAACTTCGAGAACGTACGTCCCTCCGACGACGCCCTCATCAAGACCGAGCGGATGGCGGCCTGGAAGCTCGACATGGCCGGCCGCGACGAGCGCGGCACGCTCGAGACCGTCTCCCAGGGCAGCGACCGGTTCCCCGCCGGCCGGCGGGTCCGGGTCTGGGTCATCGACGGCCACTTCCACACCAACGAGACCTCCTGCCCGGGTGCCCAGCTCGCCAAGTGGCTGCCGTGGATCCGGAAGTACGCCTACCAGCGGGACCAGATGTTCAATCCTTGATCCGGGTTGCCGGTGTCGATGGAAAACCAATCGCGCTCCCTCCCTAGGATGGAGCCATGAGCAACGTTCTGTCCGCAGTCGCCTGGCCGTACGCCAACGGCCCGCGCCACATCGGCCACGTGGCCGGTTTCGGCGTGCCCTCCGACGTCTTCAGTCGGTACATGCGGATGGCGGGCCACGACGTGCTCATGGTCTCCGGCTCCGACGAGCACGGCACCCCGATCCTGATCGCCGCCGACGAGGCCGGCATGACGCCCCAGGAGCTCGTCGACAAGAACCACCGGATCATCGTCGAGGACCTGACCTCGCTCGGCCTGACGTACGACCTCTACACCCGCACCACCTCGGCCAACCACCACTCGGTGGTGCAGGAGCTGTTCCTCGGGGTCTACAACAACGGCTACTTCGTCGAGCAGACCTCCAAGGGCGCGATCTCGCCGTCGACCGGCCGGACGCTGCCGGACCGCTACATCGAGGGCACCTGCCCGATCTGCGGCGCCGACGGTGCCCGCGGTGACCAGTGCGACAACTGCGGCAACCAGCTCGACCCGGACCAGCTGATCAACCCGGTCTCCAAGATCAACGGCGAGACCCCGGAGTTCATCGAGACCCAGCACTTCTTCCTCGATCTGCCCGCCTTGGCCGACGCCCTGCACGCCTTCCTCGACGATCGTGAGCAGACCGGCCTGTGGCGGCCCAACGTCATCCGGTTCAGCCAGAACATCCTCAAGGAGATCCGCCCGCGCGCGATGACGCGCGACATCGACTGGGGCATCAAGGTGCCGCTCGACGGCTGGCGCGAGAACCCGACCAAGCGGATGTACGTCTGGTTCGACGCCGTCATCGGCTACCTGTCCGCCTCGATCGAGTGGGCCCGGCGCTCGGGTGACCCGGAGGCTTGGCGGCAGTGGTGGAGCGACCCCGAGGCACTGTCGTACTACTTCATGGGCAAGGACAACATCGTCTTCCACGCCCAGATCTGGCCGGCCGAGCTGATCGCCTACAACGGTCAGGGGTCGAAGGGCGGTGAGCCCGGCTCCTACGGAGTGCTCAACCTGCCGACCGAGGTCGTCTCGAGCGAATACCTGACGATGGAGGGCAAGAAGTTCTCCTCGTCGAAGAAGATCGTGATCTACGTGCGCGACCTGCTCTCGCGCTACCAGCCCGACGCGTTCCGCTACTTCGTGGCCGCCGCCGGCCCCGAGTCGAACGACTCCGACTTCACCTGGGCGGAGTTCGTGCGGCGTACGAACGACGAGCTCGTCGCTGGCTGGGGCAACCTGGTCAACCGCACGGCCACCCTGATCGCGAAGAACTTCGGTGAGCTGCCCGCTGCGGGGACGCTGACCGAGGCCGACGAGGCGATCCTGGACACCGTCGGCGCCGCCTTCGCCACGGTGGGCGACCTGATCGGCCGTCACCGGCAGAAGCAGGCGATCGGCGAGGCGATGCGGGCCGTCGGTGAGGTCAACAAGTACGTCACCGATCTCGAGCCGTGGAAGCTCGCCAAGGCTCCCGAGGACCGTGAGCGGCTCGGCACCGTGCTGCACGTGATGGCGCAGTGTGTCGCCGACCTCAACCTGATCCTGTCGCCGTTCCTGCCGTTCTCCGCCAACGAGATCGACAAGGCCCTCGGCGGCAAGGGCGAGGTGGCCCCGATGCCCCGCATCGAGGAGGTCGAGGACCTCGACACCGGCAAGCCCTATCCGATCATCACCGGCGACTACGCCGGCGCGCCCTCGTGGGAGCGCCGCCCGATCGTCGTCGGCACCCCGGTCGCCAAGCCGACCCCGGTCTTCCAGAAGCTGGACCCCGCGGTCATCGACGAGGAGCTCGACCGGCTGGGGATCAAGCCGGAGTAATCGGTTGGATCGAGCCCGGCGAGGCTGGGACGATTCGGCTCATGATCGCACTGCTCGGCGACGACCGAGGACACCGTAGCCATCAGGAGCTCAACGCGTTGCGACCGCAGCTTGCCGAGCTCGGGGTCGAGACGGAGTGGGTGCCGACCGACTCCGGGTTCGACATCTCGGGCTACGACGGAGTCTGGCTGGTGCCGGGCTCGCCATATGCCTCCGATGCTGCTGTGCTCGATGCACTCACCGTGGTGCGGGAGCGGGGGATCCCGTTCCTCGGGGTGTGCGCGGGGATGCAGTACGCGGTGCTCGAATGGACCCGCAGCGTGCTCGGTTCCGCGGCGACCCACGCCGAGTCCGACGGTGCCGGCGACGACAACGCGGTCGCCGCGCTGGCCTGCTCGCTCTATGGCGAGGAGCGGCTGGTGACGCCGGTCCCCGGCACCCGGTTCGACGGCTGGCAGCCGGAGCCGTTCGTCGGGATGCACTTCTGCAACTACGCCCCGACCGCTGACGCCGTCGCAGCGCTGGAGAAGATCGGGGTCGTCGTCGGAGCCACCGCGGACGATGCCGGCGCGGAGGTCCTGGAGTTCCCGGACCACCCGTTCTATGTGACCAGCATGTTCCAGCCCCACATAGGCGCCCTCGCCGGCGCGCCTGTCCACCCGCTCGTGCGGGCGTTCGTCGAGGCTGCTGGGCGACGCAACGACTGAGTCGGGTCAGCCACCGCCGTCCCCGCCACCGTCGCCCCCGCCACCACCGTCGCCCCAATCTCCGCCGATGCCGCCGCCCGAGCCGCCGCCACCCCAGCGTGTGCGAGATGCCCGGAAGACGCCGCGCACGGTGGCTGCGACCCAATCGCCCCTGGAGACGCGATAGGCACGCTGCATCACGTACGCCGGAGGCACGCCAGGAGAGACGAAGAGCCGGTGGACCTGGCCCACGGCCGCGAGGTGCCCGATCAAGGTTGCAGTGCGCCGAGTCGGGTGGGCGCCACGGTCGCTGTCGAACAGGACGGCGGCGAGATGGCGGCGAACATCCTGCTTGTATCTGATGTCACCCGCCGGCCAGCCGGTTCTGCTGATGAGGAATCGCTTCTGCTGCTCCCGGCGAAGTATCCCCTGATGGACGAGGCGTTCGATGAGATGGTCGAACATCTGGGTGCCGCAACTGTTGATCAGCGGCACGGGCCGCGGCCTACCGCCGGCGAAGGTGAGGCAGCGCTGGAGGCACGGATCCTCGGGTACCCCGACCCCGGTCGGATGCACCTCCAACATGCCTGTCCCAGGGTTCCGATGTAGTTGGACCGCGCCGGAAAGGGCGAGCTCCGACACCAGTGCCCCACCGAGCAGGAGATCGAGCGTGAACGCGTTGACTCCGCTGACAGGGCGACCGCTGATGTCCTCGAGGACCAGCAGCAACAGGTCTTCTGCGATCAGCATCTTGCCACCTCCAGGTCACTCAGGCTGACCGACGGCGGCGGCGTAGCGCTTCGCGAGGACCTCGAGGTGGTCGCGGAGCTCCGGGGGTGACTCGACGGTGAAGTCGAGGCCGAGCATGCCGATCCAGACGGCCACGACCTCGAGGCTCTCGCCGCCGGTGACCAGGACGCTGCGGTCGGGCGCGATCGGCTCGACCGTGCCGACGGCAGGGTTGATGCGGGAGATGACCTCGTCGGCGGAGGCGGCGATGACCAGGCGGGCGTGGACGGCCCAGCCGGTGCGCGCGACCTCGCGTACGACGAACTCGGTCAGGTCGCTCTGCCCATTGAATGCGGGCGGATCGCTCGGGCGGAACGGGCGGCCGCCGGGAATCTTGAGGCGCAGCCAGTCGACGCGCAGCGGCAGCCAGGCGTCGGCGCGGGGGTCGCGGGCGACGAGGTACCAGCGGCGCTGCCAGGAGATCAGCCGGTAGGGCTCGACCTCGATGGGCTCGTCGCGGTAGTCGGCACGTACGCCCTGGTGATCGCGGATCGCGGTGGCCAGGGCCTGCAGCGTGCCGGCGTCGACGTCCGGGTCGGGGACGTTGCTGTCGGTGTTGACCGGACCGGCCTCCATGGCGTCGACCACCGCGGCCAGCTTGCGGCGCAGGTGGTCAGGGAGGACCTGGTCGAGCTTGGCGAGCGCCCGGGCGCTGGTCTCGGCCACCCCGGCGATGCCGGTCGCGGCCCGGAGCCCGACAGCGACCGCGACGGCCTCCTCGTCGTCGAGGAGCAGCGGCGGGAGGTTGCCGCCGGCGCCGAGCCGGTAGCGGCCGCCCGGGCCGCGCACGGACTCCACCGGGTAGCCGAGCTCGCGGAGCTTGGTCATGTCGTTGCGCACGGTGCGCTCGGAGACGTCGAGACGGGTGGCCAGGTCGATGCCGGTCCAGCCGGCCGAGGACTGCAGCAGACCGAGGAGCGCGAGGAGTCGCGCGGAGGTTTCCAGCACGGACTCAGCGTGCTGCAAAAGAAATTCTCGGGCCAGCGAAATTGCGGAATCAGGCTTGCCGGAACCCTTCCTAACGTGGGTCTCACCAGGTCGGAAACCACCAAGGAGAAGTCATGAACACCCAGGTCAGCACCCAGATCAAGGCCGAGATCAGCACCGTCACCGTCGAGTTCCCGCAGGCCGATCTCGACGACCTCCGCGCCCGCCTGGACCACACCCGGTTCGCCCCGAGCGTGCCCGGTGACTCCTGGGAGTACGGCACCCCGACGGCCTACCTCGCCGACATGGTCGAGCGCTGGAAGAGCTTCGACTGGCGAGCCGTCGAGGAGCGCATCAACGCGGTGCCCAACCACCTGACCGAGATCGACGGCCAGGTCATCCACTTCGTCCACGTACCTTCCTCGAACCCGGACGCCAAGGCCCTGCTGCTCGCGCACACCTACCCCGGTTCGTTCCTGGAGTTCCTCCCGATGGTCGACTCCCTGACCGAGGAGTTCCACCTGGTGATCCCGGAGATGCCGGGCTTCGGGCTCTCGACGCCGGTGGTCGACACCGGCTGGACGATGAAGCGGGTGGCCGAGGCGTACGACGTCCTCATGCGCCGGCTCGGCTACGACTCCTACGGGGTGCACGGCAGCGACGGGGGCGCGATGGTCGGCCGGGAGCTGGCGATCCTGAACCCGGACGGCTTCCTCGGCGCGCACGTCCTGCAGCTCTTCTCGTTCCCGTCCGGCGACCCGAGCGAGTTCGAGGGCTTCGGGCCGAAGGAGTACGCCGCGCTGGAGCACATGCAGTGGTTCCAGTCGGTCGGCGGCTACAACGCCATGAACGGCTCCCGTCCGCAGACCATCGGCGCGGCGTTGGCCGACTCACCGGTGGGGACGCTGGCCTACAGCGAGCTCTTCGAGTCCTTCGGCAACGGCACCTCGCTGGTCACCCCCGAGCAGGTCATCGAGCAGGCGACCTTCTACTGGCTCACCAACTCCTACGCCTCGGCGGCCCGCTACCACTACGAGGAGGGGCACGCCGAGCGTGAGCCGGAGGTCTCCCAGGGACGGATCGGCGTCGCCGTCTTCAACGACGACTTCCAGACCATCAGGTCGCTCGCCGAGCGGGACAACGCCAACATCCAGCACTGGTCGGAGTTCCCCGAGGGCGGTCACTTCGCGGCTCTGGAGCGTCCCGCCGACGTCGCCGCCGACCTGAAGGCCTTCTTCGCCTGAAAGGCCTGAGCAGAGCTCGAGGATCGCAGTCCCCCCACGACTGCGATCCTCGAGCACATTTTCAGGTGGTCGACGTGGCGACGGTGGTGGCGACCATCACTGCGGTCACGACCGCGACGACCTCCTCCATCGCGTCCTTGACACCCTTGGCTGCCCAGTCGCCCCGGGCGATCTCCTTCGCCCGCTTCTTGACCGCCCCCGCGCCGACCGCCCTCGTGTCGACCACCTTGTGGGCGAGGTCGATGGAGGACAGGAG
>NZ_JBHVKN010000135.1:0-13429 GCF_042798075.1 Nocardioides sp. NPDC057772 | reverse complement strand
GGCTCAGACCTCGAGCAGCTCGGCTTCCTTGGACTTGAGCAGGTCGTCGATCGCGTCGGTGTGCTTCTTGGTGAGGCCGTCGAGGCGCTTCTCGGCGCCGGTGACGTCGTCCTTGCTCGCCTCGCCGTCCTTCTCGAGCTTCTCGAGGCCCTGCTTGGCCTTCTGGCGCACCTGGCGCACCGAGACCCGACCCTGCTCGGCCTTCTCCTTGGCGAGCTTGATGTATTCCTTGCGGCGCTCCTCGGTCAGCTCGGGGAAGACCGCACGCAGGATCTTGCCGTCGTTGGACGGGTTGACGCCGAGGTCGGAGTCGCGGATCGCCTTCTCGACGTTGGCCATCGCGCCGATGTCGAACGGGGCGATGTTGATGATCCGCGGCTCGGGGCTGGTGAAGGAGGCGAGCTGCTGGATCGGCGTCGGAGTGCCGTAGTAGTCGACCAGGATCTTGTTGAACATCTGCGGGGTGGCCCGGCCTGCGCGGATGGTGGCGAAGTCCTCACGCGTGGAGTCCACCGACTTCGCCATCTTGCTGTCGGCCTCGTTGAGGATGTCGTTGATCACCAGATGCTCCTGTGCGCTCGTAAGTGTTGTGGGTGTGGGGTGGCGTGTGGGCTCGTGCCGCTCAGCCGGCGGTGACGAGCGTACCGATCTTCTCACCCTGGACGATGCGATAGATCGCCCCCTCGTCCTCCGCGCCGTAGACCACGATCGGCATCTTGTTCTCCATACAGAGGGCGAACGCGGTGGCGTCGGCGATCTTGAGCTGCTTCTGCAGCGCCTCGCCGAAGGTGAGCTCATCGTACTTCGTCGCCGTCGGGTCCTTCTTCGGGTCGGCGGTATAGATGCCGTCGACGCCGTTCTTGGCCATCAGGACGACCTCGGCGTGGACCTCCAGCGCCCGCTGGGCAGCGACGGTGTCGGTGGAGAAGAAGGGCATGCCGGAGCCGGCCCCGAAGATCACGACTCGACCCTTCTCGAGGTGGCGCATGGCCTTGCGTGGGATGTAGGGCTCGGCGACCTGGCCCATGGTGATCGCGGTCTGCACCCGGGTGTCGACACCCTCCTTCTCGAGGAAGTCCTGCAGCGCGAGGCAGTTCATGACGGTGCCGAGCATGCCCATGTAGTCGGCACGGGACCGGTCCATGCCGGCCTGCTGCAGCTCGGCGCCGCGGAAGAAGTTGCCGCCACCGACGACGATCGCGACCTGGACGCCGGAGGCGGCGACAGCGGCGATCTCCTTGGCGATCGAGGCGACCACGATGGGGTCGACGCCGACCTCGCCACCGCCGAAGTTCTCTCCGGACAGCTTGATCAGGATGCGCTGGTAGCGGGTCATGCCGTGGCCTTTCCTCGGGCGACGTCGTGCGGGGTGGTGCAGAAGTTCTCGGCGTACGAAAGAGCCGGTCCGATGATGACCATTCGGTTCATCGGACCGGCTCCTTTCGTCGTACGTTGCTGCTCAACCTAACGGATCACGCCTTCACGGCGCGGTGTCAGGCTTGGTTCAGGCGCCGACGTCGAAGCGGGCGAACTGCTTCACCTGCGTGTTGGCGGCGTCCAGGACCTGCTTGACGGACTTCTTCGACTCGAAGACCGACTCCTGGTCGAGCAGGACGATCTCCTTGAAGAACGCCTTGATGCGACCCTCGACGATCTTGGCGACGGCAGCCTCGGGCTTGCCCTCCTCGAGCGTCTTCTTGGTGAGGACGTTCTTCTCGGCCTCGACCACGTCGGCCGGGACCTCGTCGGAGGTGAGGTACTGCGCCTTGAGCGCGGCAGCCTGCTGGGCAGCCTGCTTGGCGGCAGCCTCGTCACCCTCGTAGGCGACCAGGACACCGAGGCTCGGCGGCAGGTCGGAGGCCTTCTTGTGCAGGTAGACCGTGGTGTCGCCCTCGAAGTAGGCGACCTGGCCGAGCTCGATCTTCTCGCCGATGGTGCGGGCGAGCTCCTCGACGGTCTCGCCGACCGTCTTGTCGCCGAGCGAGACACCCTTGAGGGTCTCGAGGTCGTTGACCTTGTTGGCGTTGGCAGCGTCCGCGATCTGCTGGGCGGCGGTGACGAAGCCCTCGTTCTTGGCGACGAAGTCGGTCTCCGAGAGGAGGCTGACCAGCGCGTTGCCCGACGCGGCCACGAGGCCGGCCGAGGTGGTGCGCTCCGCAGCGCGGGCGGCAGCCTTGGCCGCACCCTTGACGCGGAGGAGCTCCACAGCCTTGTCGAAGTCGCCGTCGGTCTCGTCGAGCGCCTTCTTGCAGTCCATCATGCCGGCCTGGGTCAGCTCACGGAGCTTCTTGACGTCGGCAGCGGTGTAAGCCATGTGTGTCTTCCTCTGACTTGTTAGTGGCTCTGGGGTGGACGATGAGGCTCAGGCCTCGGCCGGGGCCTCGGGGGTCTCGGCGGGGGTCTCCTCGGCGGCCTCAGCAGCCGGGGTCTCCTCGGCCTTGGCCTCCTCGGCGGCCGGGGTCGCCAGCAGCTCGCGCTCCCACTCGGCCAGGGGCTCCTCGGCGGTGGCACCCTCGGCGCCCTCGGTCTTGCCACCGGAGCGGGCGATGAGGCCCTCGGCGACGGCGTCGGCGACCACGCGGGTCAGCAGACCGACCGCGCGGATGGCGTCGTCGTTGCCCGGGATCGGGAAGTCGACCTCGTCGGGGTCGCAGTTGGTGTCCAGGATGCCGACGATCGGGATCCGGAGCTTGCGAGCCTCCTCGACGGCGAGGTGCTCCTTCTTGGTGTCGACGATCCACACGGCGGACGGGGTGCGGCCCATCTCGCGGATGCCGCCCAGGGTCTTCTCGAGCTTGTCGCGCTCCCGCTTCATCTGCAGGAGCTCCTTCTTCGTGCGGCCGGAGCCGGCGACGTCGTCGAAGTTGACCTCGTCGAGCTCCTTGAGGCGGTTGATCCGCTGGTGCACGGTCTGGAAGTTGGTGAGCATGCCGCCCAGCCAGCGCTGGTTGACGTAAGGCATTCCGACGCGGGTCGCCTGCTCGGCGATGGCCTCCTGGGCCTGCTTCTTGGTGCCCACGAACATGATCGTGCCGCCCTTGGCCACGGTCTCCTTGATGAAGGCGTAGCTGCGGTCGATGTAGGCCAGCGACTGCTGCAGGTCGATGATGTAGATGCCGTTGCGGTCGGTGAGGATGAACCGCTTCATCTTCGGGTTCCAGCGACGGGTCTGGTGTCCGAAGTGGACGCCGCTCTCGAGGAGCTGGCGCATGGTCACGACTGCCATGATGTTTTTCTCCTAGGTGGTGGCCCGCGTTGCACCGCTGGTGGCTCGACCTTGCGTTTCTCGAGGTCGGGCGGGTGTTGGCGCGAGCCGGTCGGTTTTCAGTTTCGCGCCCATCGGTGGTGATGGGCCCTGACGCCTGCGCGCGGTCCGACCTGAGCGTGGTGCTCGGGACTGAGGGCCGCGCCCGCGGGCGACCGGCGTCTCGGAGCGAGGCACCGTCGCGGTCTGCTGGCGTGCGAAGTCAGCCCACAGGGGGCTGCCGTCCCAAGACTAGCCGCCGACGGGGGTCTCGGGCCAATCCCGCGGCGCCTGCTCCTTTACTGGCCGATCGGTGTCCACAGGGGTATCTCGGGACCGGGTTATCCACAGGTCGCGCGGAGGCCGTTGTACGCGTCCTCGATCCGCGGTTGTCTGCTCGTCATGACCTCGCTTCGCCTCTCCGACCGGGCCCGTGCCCTCGTCGCGGCCCTGTTTCTCGTCGTCCTCATCGCCCCTGCAGGCCCAGCCCTCGCAACGCCACGTGCCGAGGTCGCGCCGTCCGGCGCCGCGCTGGGTGGGGCTGTGGGCCACGGCGAGGGTCCGAGCCCGGTCGGAGAGGCCGAGGAGGTGCCTCAGGGCGAATGGCCACTGGCTCCGCGGCCGGAGATCGTGCGCCGCTTCGACCCTCCAGACGCTCCCTGGGGCGCGGGACATCGTGGCGTCGATCTGGCGGGATCTCCTGGCTCCGTCGTGCGCACCGCGATGGCCGGCACGGTCGCCTTCGTCGGGGTGATCGCCGGCAAGCCGGTGGTGAGCGTCGATCACGGCGCCACGCGGACCACCTACGAGCCGGTCGTCGCCACGGTCGGCGAGGGTGAGTCGGTAGGGGCCGGTTCTGCTCTCGGCCGGCTCGGCGTCGCCGGCTCCCACTGCTTCCCCGGCGCGTGCCTGCACTGGGGGTGGATCCGCAACGCCGACGACGTCTACCTCGACCCGCTGCTGCTCGTCGACGCACCGCGTCCGGTGCGGCTGCTCCCACTCTGGCGGGGCGACCCGGTCCGGTAGGTGCGGGCGCCGAACCCTGTGCGGCCCCAGGGCTTGTAGACGGACAGCACGACCGCGATCGTCAGCGCGGTCAGCGACACCGCCGGCGGGAATCTCAGGTCGCTCACGTCGCCGGTCAGCTCGCCAGTGGCGGCCAGGATCTCGCCGATGCTCCGCACCTCCGCCATGCCCGGCATCAGGACCAGGAGGATCAGCGCCACCAGCACCACGTTGACGACCAGCTTCACCGCGACCCACCAGAACCGCACCAGACCCCATTTGGTCCCCCAGCCGAGCACCAGTCCGGTCGCCAGCACGATCACTCCCGCGGCAAGCATCGGGCCGGCGAGGTAGGTGCCGATCACCTGCAGCGCCAGGCCACGGTCGGCGGCATCGCCCGACCCGGTGCCGATGGCCGCCATGATGCCGACCACGACGTCGATGCCGAGCCACGCTCCCACCCCGAGGAGGTGGAGCACGAGCACTGCCTTGCGTACGCCGGGCCGCAGTCGGGTCGGCCTTCTGGACGTCGAATTCCTGGTCATGCCGTCAGACTGGCTCGGCGGCGGCGAGTCGGCGTCCGCTCGGCCGCGGGGGCTGCGTACGCGATCCTGCGTAGGCCGCATCGAATCGGTAGTTGTGGCGTCTCGGTGGATCAGGCGCGGGGGTGGGCCTGGCGGTAGGCCCTGCGGAGGCGGTCGCTGCTGACATGGGTGTAGATCTGGGTGGTGGCCAGGCTGGCGTGGCCGAGGAGCTCTTGTACGGAGCGGAGGTCGGCGCCGCCCTCGAGCAGGTGGGTGGCGGTGCTGTGGCGCAGGCCGTGGGGACCGAGGTCGGGGGCGCCGGGTACGTCGGCAAGGCGGCGGTGGACGAGGGTGCGGACGGCACGTTGGTCGAGGCGGCCGCCACGGGCTCCGAGGAACAGGGCCGGGCCGGAGGACTCGGTGATGAGCTGGGGGCGGCCGCGGACGATCCAGCGATCCAGAGCACGCGCCGCGGGGCCACCGAAGGGCACCATCCGCTCCTTGCGTCCCTTGCCGAGCACCCGGACCACCCGGCGCTCGTAGTCGACGTCGTCGAGGTCGAGGCCGACGAGCTCGCCGACTCGGGCACCGGTCGCGTAGAGCATCTCCAGTACGGCGATGTCGCGCATCCCGACCGCGGTGCCGTCCTCCGCCGCGGCGATGGCTGCGGCGATGAGGGACTCGACCTCGTCGGGGCGCAGTACGGGCGGAAGGGTTCGGTGAGCCTTGGGCGAGCCGAGCGCGGCACCGGCATCCACCTGCGCGCGACCGGTCCGGACGAGCCAGCCGCTGAAGACGCGGGCCGCGGTGGCCCTCCGGGCCAGGGTCGTACGCGAGTGGCCGGTCGTCTGCTGCTTGGCCAGCCAGCTGCGTAGCGTGCGCAGGTCGATCGCCTCGGGACTCGTGCGGCCCATCCGGCCGGCGTGGTCGAGCAGACTGCGGATGTCGCCCAGGTAGGCCCGGACGGTGTGCTCGGAGAGGCCTCGCTCGGCGCTGAGGTGTCGTTCGTAGTCGCCGAGCAGCGCGGCGTAGACCTCGCCCAGCTCCGCGTTCTCGGGAGCGTCCGCGGGACCGTCCTCCGGGTCTGCCTCGGGATCAGCGCTCACCCGAGCCAGGATAGGACTCGACGCTCGTCTCAGGTGCGAGCCGCGCCCGGAGCCAGCTGCCACCCTTCGGGGAACCGCTCGGCGAGCCCGAGCGCTTCCAGTCGTGACAGCGCCGTGCCGGCCGTCTTCGGGTGCAGGCACGCCGACCTCGCGATCTCGAGCTGTGAGGAGGGGCTGCTCACCGGGACCGCGTCGAGGACCTGCTTCTCGACAGAGGTGAGCGAGTCGCGGCGGCGTACGGGGCCTCGGGGCTCGGCCGTGAGAGCCTCCCCCATGTCGCCGACGAGCTCGCGGACGTCGAGACCGTTGGTGACGAGAACACCCTTCCCACTGCGGAGGAGCTCGTGGGTGCCGACGGACGTCATCGCGCCCACCTGACCCGGCACGGCCATCACCGGGGTGTTGATGCTGTAGGCCCAGTGGGAGGTGTTGAGCGAGCCGCTGCGGGCGGCCGCCTCGACGACCACCGTGCCTCGCGCCAGGGCGGCGATGATCCGGTTGCGGGACAGGAATCGATAGCGGGTGACGGGGAGACCAGGCGCGATCTCGGAGATCACTGCTCCGGTCTCGGCGATCGCGTCGATCAGGCGTGCGTTGCGCAGCGGGTAGGGAACGTCTACTCCGCCGGCGAGGACGGCGACGGTGCTACCGGGCGGGCCGGTGAGGGCTCCCCGGTGTGCCGCCGCGTCGATGCCGACTGCTGCGCCCGAGACGGTCACGAAGTCGTTGACCGCGAGGTCGGCGGCGATCCGCGCCGCGGCGTCGGCACCATAGGCGGTCGCATCGCGGGAGCCGACGACGGCGACCGAGCGGTCGAGGTCGCTGAGCAGGAGCGGTCCCCGCACCCACAGCCCGAGCGGCGTGCCGGTGCGGTGTTGGAGTGGCTCCTGCCCGGCGAGCCGCTCGACCTGGATGGGCCACTCCTCGTCGCCGGGGATGACGTAGCGGAAGCCGGCGTTGGTCGCTCGCTCCAGGTCGCGGTCGGGGTGGATCTGGGCGAGCCGCGACCTCGCCTCGAGCCCGTCGTCACCGAGCTCTGGATCCTCCTCGGCGAAGCGTCGATAGACCTCGGTCGCGGTGGCTCCGACCATGCAGGTGTCGAGCAGCGGGGTGCCGGGGTCGACCAGCTGGGTCAGCGCGATCCGGGCCAGACGCTCACGCTCGAGGTCGGTGAAGCCGGGTGCCATGGGCGCTGCGGTCATGCCGACCTCCCCTCGAAGGCCGAGACGGCAAGCGAGCCGCCGCCGCGCAGCGCGAGCGCCGTCTCGGTCTCGGCGACGCCCGGCCAGTCGACCCCGGCGAGGTCTGCGACGGTCCACGCCAGACGATGCACTCGCACCGCGCCACGACGGGTCAGGGCGCCGGAGAAGATCCGAGAGTCGATGAGCGCCTCGGCCGCTGGCGGCAACGGCCAGTTGTCGCGCAGCGCGATCCCGCTGGCCTGGCCGTTGAGCCGCCAGCCGAAGTCGGCGTAGCGCTCGCGCTGGCGGCGCCTGGCTGTGGTGACCCGCTCGCGGATGTCGGCGCTGGTCTCCGAGCCCCACGGGTCGTGGTTCTGCTCGGACATCGGCCGCAGCGTTCGCACGATGTCGATGCGGTCGGTGATCGGGCCAGAGACCTTGCGGTCGTACGTCTGGCGTTCGTTGGGTCGGCAGATGCAGCCGTCCTTGGTGACCGAGACGTCGTAGTTGCCACACGGGCACGGGTTGGCGGCGAGCACGACGAGAGCACGCGCCGGGAGGGTCACCGACTCCTCACCACGGGACACGGTGATGTCGCCGCTCTCCAGCGGCTCACGGAGGCACTCGATGACGTCGCTCTTGAACAACGGGAACTCGTCGAGGAACAAGACGCCGGCGTGGGACAGCGAGACCTGGCCCGGCCGGACCCGGCCGCTGCCGCCGCCGACGATGCCGGGCTTCGAGGCGTCGTGGTGGGGAGCCGAGAACGGCGGCCGAGTCAGGAGTCCCTTGTCGACGTCGAGCACTCCGGCCAGCGACTGCACCGCCATCACCTCGAGGGACTCCTCGCGGGAGAGATCGGGCAGGATCGTCGGGATCCGCTCGGCGATCGACGTCTTCCCGCAGCCCTTCGGGCCCTTCAACAGCAGGTGGTGTCCCCCAGCAGCAGCGACCTCCACCGCGTAGCGGGTCTCGGGCATGCCGCGCAGATCGGACATGTCCATGTCGTCGAGCCTGCGGTCGCCGCGCCAGCCGAGCAGGCTGCCGCCGGTGCCGGTCGCGACCGGCGGCGCGTCGGGCACCGGCTCTCCCCGCAGCTCGGCCACGACCTGTCCGAGCGAGCGGAACCCCAGGATCTCCATCCCGGGCACCATCCGCGCCTCGGCCACCTGCGGCTCCGGGACGACGACCCGGGCGATCCCGGCGTGCGAGGCGGCCAGCACCATCGGCAGCACCCCGGAGGTGGGCCGCAGCCCACCGTCCAGCGCGAGCTCGCCGATGAAGACCGTACGCTCCAGCCCGACCGTCTCGATCTCGCCGCCGGCGGCGAGGATCGACAGCGCCATCGCCAGGTCGTAGTGGGAGCCGCCCTTCGGCAGATCTGCCGGCGAGAGCAGCACGGTGATCCGCTTGGTCGCGGGCCAGTCGAGGTCGGAGTTGATGATCGCCATCCGCACCCGGTCGCGCCCTTCGGCCAGGACACTGTCGGCACGCCCGACCAGCGTGACCCCGACCAGACCCGGCGAGACGTCGGCCTGCACGTCGACCAGATGGCCGACCGCGCCGCGAAGCGCGACGCCGTGAGCTCGCGCGTATCCCATCACAGGCCCCTGACGTGCTCGACCAGCGCGGATCCGCGAGGCGCGTGCATCACCGCGACCAGATCGATCCGGATCCCCGGGGCTCGCACGTCGTGCTGCTGCAGCCAGGCGACCGCCAGCCGCTTCAACCGGTCGAGCTTGGTCTTGTCGACCGCCTCGTGCGGGGTGCCGCAGCCGTCATGGCTGCGGGTCTTCACCTCGCAGACGACGAGCGTCTCGCCCTCACGGAGGACCAGGTCGATCTCCCCGTCGTCGCAGCGCCAGTTGCGGTCGAGCACGGTCATCCCTGCCTCGACCAGATGTCTCTCGGCGACCGATTCGCCGTAGTTTCCCAGCGCGATCCGCGCCGGTGCCGTTGAACTCATCGTGGACCTCCTGCCCTTCGGCTTCGAGGTCCAGACTCATCGCGAGCACCGACAGTCCGGACCGGTTCCGGGACGCCTGGGGATAACCACAGATCGAGATGGGCCTGTGGATGGCAACTGGCCCCCGGATCCGGGCACCGTCAGTCCAGCGGCTGGTCGATATCGGTCGGGTTGAGCGTCTCCACGTTGACGTCCTTGAAGGTGAGCACCTTCACCGCCTTCGCGAACCGCGCGGGCCGGTACATGTCCCACACCCAGACGTCGTTCATGGACACTTCGAAGTAGACGTCCCCCGAGTCCGTGCGCGCCCGCACGTCGACCTGGTTGCACAGGTAGAAGCGGCGGTCGGTCTCGACGACGTACTTGAAGATGCCGACCACGTCGCGATATTCGCGGTAGAGGGTCAGCTCCATCTCGGTCTCGTACTTCTCGAGATCCTCCGCACTCATGCCGCCGCCTCCGTCGAGGGAAGCGGAGTGTACGGACGCGGCGGCCTGAGGCCAATGGTCGCTCGCTGGCGCTCGCTCATGATCAGGACTCTAAGACCAACGCCGGCGAAGTGCCGGGAAGACTCCACGAGCGGCGGTGATATGCCGACGGTCCGAGCCGCTCGAGCGCGGCGATGTGGGCAGGCGCGGAGTAGCCCTTGTTGTCGGCCCACGCGTAGTCGGGATACTCCTCGTGCAGCGCCACCATCAGCGCATCGCGCGAGGTCTTCGCCAGGATCGAGGCGGCGGCGACGGCGGCACACTTCATGTCGGCCTTGATCATCGTCGTCACCGGCGGCACCTCGACCTCCTCCACCATCGCGGAGACCTCGCCGAAGAGCCCCTCCTGCACCGGCGGGGTCAGATAGTTGTGGTTGCCGTCGAGCAGCAGCGCGTCGGGACGTACGTCCAGGGCACCCAGCGCCCGTTGCCCGGCCAGCCGCATCGCGGCCATGATCCCGACCTCGTCGATCTCCGAGGCCAGCGCGTGCCCCACGGCCGAGTCGACCGCCCACCGGCGCACCTTCGGCGCGAGCGCCTCGCGGGCCTCGGGGGTGAGCAGCTTGGAGTCGCGTACGCCCTGGGGTGCCGTCCGCGTCGCCGCGGAGATCACCACGATCCCGATCGAGACCGGCCCGCACAGCGCGCCGCGCCCCACCTCGTCGACGGCACCGAGATGGGTGATGCCGTCGCGCAGCATCGACCGCTCGACACGCAGGGTAGGCGCACTGCTCACTGTGACGGCACGTCCTCGAAGCTCTCGGGCCGGTGGATCCACTTCGCGCGGTCCAGCGGCCAGCCCAGGGCGACGACCTTGCCGACGACGTTCTCCTCCGGCACCCACGGGACCAGGGCGCAGTCGGTCTCGTTGGCCGTGCACATGTGCACGGTGGAGTCGGCCGAGTTGGCCCGGTTGTCGCCCATCACGAACAGCGACCCCTCCGGAACCGGGCCGACCTCCCAGTGCCGGGTGCCGGGCATCGGCCCGAAGCACTCGCCTTCCTTGTTGGGGCGGCCGCACTTGGTCTCGGAGGGCCGTGCGTACGGCTCCTCGATCGGGACGCCGTTGACGATCAGCCGGCCCTGCTTGTCGCAGCACTCGATCACATCGCCCGGAACGCCGATGACACGCTTCACCAGGTGGCCGCCCTCGGGGTAGAGCCCGATGACGGCGAGGCCCTTGCCGATGATGTTGTCGGGACCGGCCGAGTCGTCGGCCCCTAGCCAGGAGCCCGGGTCGGAGAAGACCACGACGTCGCCGCGCTGGGGAGTGCCGGAGAGCCAGTAGGACGGCTTCTCGACGAGCACCCGGTGGTCGGTGGCCACCGACGGACCGCCCTGCAGTCCGGGCTCCATCGACTCGGAGGGGATGTAGAAGGCCTGGACGAACAGGGCCTTCACGACGACCGCGACCAGCACCGCCAGCACGACCAGGACGATGCCCTCCTGCCAGGCAGAGAGCCGCGGCTTGTGGTCGTCCTCCTCGTGGCGCGGACCGCGTCCGTGACCCACCTGTTCGGGGGTCCATCGCGGCGCCTGGGGAGAAGACGAGAACGACCGCGATCCCCCCATGTCGGGCCCGTCCCAGCGGGCCTGGGGCCCGACACCGACGGAAGGATCGCGGTCGTTCGAAGTCACGCGGTGAGTCTAGAGAGTTCCTCCACAACGAGCCTCATCGACTCGCTCTGCTCAGGAAACCCTCAGACCTCCGAGGCTCACGCCTCGCGGCGCTCCTTGATCTTCGCCTTCTTGCCGCGCAGGTTGCGCAGGTAGTAGAGCTTCGCGCGACGGACGTCACCGCGGGTGACGACCTCGATCTGCTCGAAGATCGGGGAGTGCAGCGGGAAGGTGCGCTCGACACCCACGCCGAAGGAGACCTTGCGGACGGTGAAGGTGCGGCCGATGCCGGAACCGTGGACGCGGATCACGACGCCCTGGAAGACCTGGACGCGGGACCGGTTGCCCTCGACGACCTTGACGTGCACCTTGACGGTGTCGCCGGCGCGGAACTCCGGCAGGTCGTCGCGCTTGGAGGCGTTGCCGACCTCAGCGAGTACGTTGCTCATCATCTCTCCTCGCGCTCGCCACAGGTCGATCGCGGTCATCCATGCCCTGGTCAGGGCGATCTTTGGCGGTGGCCCAGCCACGTTGGCCGGCGGCGTACGGTTCCCCCTGTGGCAGGAGCCCGTCGCGACACCTCCGGGTGTCTTCTTCGGAGCGTGCTTCGGCCGACTGGACCGGCTCACAAGTCTGCCACAGCGCCGCGGGACGCCGAGAATCGCGAGGCGACCGGAGCGGGGTCGAGCGGCGAGCTTGCTCGTCCGTTCGCGCCGAGCGAGGAAGTGACCGCGCGGAGCGCGGAGGCGTACGCGGCGCCTGGACGCCCGTGCGAGGATTCCCCCGTGACCGACAGCGACTGGCCGCCGCACACCTACGTGACGCGCCCCTACCGGCAGCGGATCCCGCGCGGTCCACGGGCGGACCGGCTGCTCCGGCAGGTCACGGTGGCCCTGCCGCCCCACATCGCCGACCTCGACCTGGTCCTGGAACGCCCGGTGGCGGCGATGACGACCGCCAGCGCCGGCGCGCTGCGGCATCTCGACCTGGTCCACGGCCGGACGATGGACGGGCTCAACCACCTGCAGCTGCGCACCGAGGCGATCGACTCCTCCAAGATCGAGCACGTCGAGGCCAGCCTGGCCGACTACGGGCGAGCCCTGCTCGGCATCGGCGCCAACTCCTCGGCGACCTCGATGGCCTCCGCGACCCAGGCCATGCAGCGGCTGATCAGCGAGGCCGACACCACCCGCAAGATCACCTCCGACGCGATCCTGCGCGCCCACCGCGACCTGTTCGCCCGCCACCCCGACGAGGCGGCCAACGCCGGGCGGTTCCGCGTCGTGCAGAACTGGGTCGGCGGTTCCGACTACGCGCCCCGCGACACCCTCCACGTGCCGCCGCCACCGGAGACCGTCGTCGACTACATCGAGGACCTGGTCTCCTTCGCGAATCGCGACGACCTCTCCCCCATCGCCCAGGCGGCCATCGTGCACGCCCAGTTCGAGTCGATCCATCCGTTCATCGACGGCAACGGCCGCATCGGTCGGGCGCTCATCCACGCCGTGCTCCGGCGGCGCCGTGCCTCGCGCCACCTGGCCGTGCCGATCGCCTCGGCCCTCGTCGCCCACCGCGACCGCTACTTCGCCGCCCTCAACGACTACCGGGCCGGCACCGCGGCCACGATCATCGCCATGCTCTCCGCCTCGACGACCATCGCGACGACCGAGTCGTGGAAGACGGCCGAGACGCTGGAGGGCATCCGGGCAGGCTGGGGCGACGCGGCCGGCGGCCCGCGACCTGGGACCGCCACGTACCGTCTTCTCGACCTGCTCACCGAGGAGCCCATCCTCAACGTCGAGCTCGTGACCGAGCAGCTGGATCTCGAGGACCCCGCGGGGACGATCGAGGGCCTGGAGCGCGCCGGCGTCCTCACCCGCGCCAAGCGCACCCGTCGCTCCCCCGTGTGGCTCGCGCCTGCGGTGCTCGCCGAGGTCGAGGATCTCAGCGCCCGCATCCAGCACCAGGCGAGGCAGCTTCCGTACGGGCCCCGTTGAGGGGCTGTTCCTCCAGCAAGGTATGCAGCCGAAGTAACACATCCCGCGCGGAGCTCCGCCAGGGATGTGTGACGTCGCCTGCATACCTTGACGAAGGTCCCCGTACGCGGCGAGGCCCGCCCCGGCGCACCGGGACGGGCCTCGTCGAACCCTGAGGGTCAGCCGACCTCTTGGTAACCGGGCTCGTGGATCGCGAGGTCGATACCGGCGAACCTCGCCGCCAACCCGGTGCTCACCCTGACGTACGCCCCGCTCACGCCGCGCGAGCACGCGCTGATCGTCGACGGCACCGGTCGCGTGG
>NZ_JBHVKN010000134.1:0-13494 GCF_042798075.1 Nocardioides sp. NPDC057772 | reverse complement strand
GCGGCAGGTCTGTGAGCACACCCCACATTCGCCCGCCAGTCGTCGCGGAAGGGAAGCCGTGGCGGCTGGCGGGTCTCCAACTCTCAGAACGGAGCTAGTGATGAACGAGACGATCCTCTACAGCCTCGGCGGGCTGCTCGCCCTGGCGGTGGCCGTCCTGGTCGCAGTCAAGCCGACTCGGAAACCCACCCTGGCGGCCCTGGTCTGGGTCGCGATGCTGGTCCGCCGCGCCTGGTGGTGGCTGGTCTTCCGGGTCACCTGGAAGGGCCTCGCCCGTGAGTCCGGTCTCTCCAAGCGTCGGACCAAGCGGGTCAAGCGTGCCGGGGTCGGTGAGGAGTCGATCGAGAAGTGGCGCGATCCTCGCCTCAAGAGGGTGACGACCTCGGCGCACTCGGTGACCCTCAAGGTCCGCACCCGTCGCGGCCAGGCCCTGGCCGATCTCGAAGCCTTCGCACCCAAACTCGCGGCCACGTATCAGGCCGACTCCTACCGGGTCTACCCCGCCAAGCGTCGCCCCGGGTCGACGGTGATGTTCGAGCTCGTGATGCGGGACCTGATCACCAAGTCCGCAACCGCCGTCATGCCGGAGCCCCGGATGCAGACAGAGACGGTCCTGCTCGGTCGCCGTCAGAACGGCAAGCCGTTCCACCTCCAGATCGAGCAGCGCCACACCCTCGTCGTGGGTGCCTCCGGTGCCGGTAAGGGCTCGTTTCTGTGGGGCATCGTCGGCTCGCTCTCGCCCGCTATCTCGGTGGATGCGGTCCGTGCCTTCGGGATCGATCTCAAGGGCGGGATGGAGCTGATGATGGGTGCCCCGCTGTTCACCAAGATTGCCGTCAAGGGTGAGCAGGCAGTGGAGATGCTGGAGGAGCTCGTCTCCATCGCAGACCAGCGCACCGAGGCGCTGCAGGGCATCGCTCGCAACCACAAGCCCGGCCCGGGTGACCCGCTCTACCTCCTGGTCATCGATGAGTTGGCCTCGCTGACGGCGTACGCCGACCAGGGCGTCAAGAAGGAGGCCGAGCGGCTCCTCAAGCGCCTGCTGTCCATCGGTCGCGCGGTGGGTGTCGTGGTGTGCGCGTTCGTCCAGGACCCCCGTAAGGAGGTCATCGACATGCGCGGCCTCTTCACCCAGACCATCGCGCTGCGGGTCCGCTCCGCGATGGAGACCAACATGGTCCTGGGTGACGGCATGGCCACCCAGGCGGCTGCACACCGGATCTTGAAGGCTGCCCAGGGCACGGCCTGGATCATCGATGAGGACGGCTCGACCGACCGCATCCGGGCCGACTACTGGCCCGATGAACTTATCCGCCGCCTCGCGTCGCTCTACCCCGCAACCCCGGACCTGGTCACGATCCCCGACGCGGCCGACGTGCCCGGAATGCAGCTCTCCCTCACCGATGGGGGTGCGCGATGAGCACCCCGGCATGGATGGAACACGCTGCCTGCACGACTCGGGAGAAGCGCGGCCTGCCCTGGACGACCGACGCGAGCCAGACCCCTACGGTCCTGGTCGACCTGATGCGGGAGACCTGCGACGGCTGCCCGGTCCGGCTCGCCTGCCAGGCCTACGCCAAGCGCAACCGCGTGACCGGTGGCTGGTGGTGCGGCGTCGACCAGGCCCCTGAGCCTGAGGACCTGCTCGACCTGCTCGACGCTCTCCCCGCGGCTGCTGTCCTGGGAGGTGCTGCGTGATGTTGAGCGAGCAGATGAGCATCTTCGACCTGATCGAGGACCCGACGCCGCGACCGGCGCCGACAACCTTCCTTCGTGAGCTGCCTGCTCACTATGCGAAGGTCGCTCACCAGGGCTGCCCGTGGCACTGGATGGTCAGCCGGGCCGGGCACGTCCTCGCTGCTGGCTTCTGCAAGACCCAGGCCGAAGCCGAGGCCCGCACCGCCGAAGCGCTCGCGGATGCCCTCGCTGCCCCGCAGGACGGTGCCGCGTGACCGTCTCGACCCTGGATGCGCCGGGCATCCACAGTGACGCATCGTCTCCGGCTCGGGGCTCCTTCCCCGGGTATGGGGAGGATGCGCCGCTGGATCTGTCCGGGCTCACCCCGGCTGCCTTCAACGCGGTCGGTGCGCGACTTCTCGACGGCTCTTTCGATGCCTGGGCCGAGACGGCAGCAGCGGTGAAGTACTGCGCTCACCCGATCCGGCTGTCTGGCTCGTCGACCACGATTGACGCCCGTAGTGGGGAGCTTGTCGGCACGTTCTCGTCCGCGAATGCCCCGCTCGGGGTGCTCTACCGTCCCTGCGGCAACCGCCGCGCCGATGTGTGCCCGGCCTGCTCTCGGGTCTACGCCCGCGACACCTTCGCCATGATCAACGCTGGCCTGGTGGGCGGGAAGACGATCCCCGCCACGGTGGCAGACAATCCGCTGCTGTTCGTCACCTTCACCGCACCCTCGTTCGGTCACGTCCACGGGCCTCGCCCGAAGAACGGCCAGGCCGTTGGCGGTAGGTGTCGGCCGCGCTCTGCCAGGCCCGGACAGCCGGTGACTTGCGAGCACGGTCGCCCCCTGGGCTGCATGAGCGTCCACGGCCCCGACGACCCCATCAACGGTGCGCCGCTGTGTCCCGAGTGTCACGACACCGACAGCGCGATTGTCTGGCAGTGGCACGCCCCGGAACTGTGGCGGCGGACCACCATCGCTCTCCGGCGTGCCCTGGCGCAGCAGCTCGGCGTGACCGAGACCCGGCGCAAGCCCACCAAGAAGAACCCCGTCCCGTTGCCTTGCCTGGCCGATGTGGCCTCGCTCCAGTTCGCCAAGGTGGCTGAGTACCAAGCCCGGGGGCTGGTGCACTTCCACGCCCTGATCCGGCTGGACGGCCCGGATGGTCCCGGGTCACCGGCACCGGCAACCCTGGACGGGCGCACCCTCGGACGCCTGGTCGAGCACGCGGCCGGCATGGTCAACTTCGAGGCTCCCCCGGTCGACGCCGACGACCCCACCCGGGTGCTGTGCTGGGGTAAGCAGCTCGACGTACGCGTCGTTCGCGACACCAACCGCACCGACGACCCCAACGCACCCCTGACCCCCGGCCAGGTCGCCGGGTACCTGGCCAAGTACGCCACCAAAGACGCCAACTCGATCCGCGCTGACCGGCCTGTCGAGCACATCGCCGAGTTCGCCTCACGCTGCCGTCAGCTCGACGCCAGGGCACGCGCTCACTACGGACCCCACGTCGACGCCAACGGCAACCACGCCAACCCCTACCGGCTGCTGGGCAAGTGGGCTCACATGCTCGGCTTCCGGGGCCACTTCTCCACCAAGTCGCGCCGCTACTCCGTCACCCTCGGCCAACTCCGCCGCGCCCGTGCCAAGTACCGCGACCTGGTCGCGACCGCCGAGCACGACGAAGACGCCCGTAAGGCCCTGCTCGACCTCGAGGAGCTCGAAGCCCGGCTCCTGGCCGACGACACCGAGACAACCCTCGTCATCGGCAACTGGACCTACCAAGGCACCGGCTGGACCAACCCCGGCGACGAAACCCTAGCGCTCGCGGCCGCTGCCCGTGCTCGCGAATACGAGCAGTGGAAAGCCCAGACCAAGAACACCAACCGATGAGAGGACCAAGTGATGACAACCCAAGTTGAGACCGCGCGGATCATGACTCAGGCCGAGGTTGCGGCCGTTCTGCGCATCCCTGAGAGCACGCTGCAGGACCTCGCTCGCCGTGGTCACAGGTCAATCCCGAAGGCCTGGAAGGTCGGTCGTGCGTGGCGCTGGCTGGCCGAGGACGTTGACGCGTTCGTGATGTCTCGTGGCGAGAGGATCGCGGCATGAGCGTCAAGAAGCGCGTCTACACCGAGACCACACCTGACGGTAAGACGAAGACTCGGACGGTTTGGCGTGCTCGCGTCTGGACCTACCCTCCGCATGGCCCTCGTCGTGAGGTCGAGGAGGAGTTCACGACGAAGACCAAGGCTGAGGAGTGGGAGCGCAAGCAGCGTCAGAGTTCGCGCGGCCGGAGCCTGGATCTGGAGCGTACGACGCTGGCTGATGCCGGTCTGTGGGAGCGGGCTGAGCCGATCCTTCGCCGTCGTCTGGCTCCTAAGACGTTCGACTACTACCGCAACGGCTGGAACCTCCGCGTTCTCCCGACCTTCGGCCAGATGAAGGTGGGTCGTATCTCGGTTGGCGATGTCGAGCGTGCACAGGCTCAGTGGACCAAGGAGTCGAGCGTCCACGTTGCCCGCCAGGCTCGCTACGCGCTCTCTGCGGCTCTCGGGGTCGCGGTCAAGGATGGGCTGCTTCCGGCCAACCCGGCTCGCACTGCTGAGTCCTCGAAGTCAGAGAAGCGACGGAGGCACGAGCGCAAGGTTGGTCAGACACTCACGCCTGCGCAGCTCGATGACCTGGTGCAGGCCGTCCTGGTCGACACCGGTGAGACCTACGCCCGGATGGTCGACCTGATGGGATCGGCTGGACTTCGCTACGGGGAAGCAGCCGCGCTCCAGGTCGGCGATATCGACTTCGGGCGACGTGTGATCGAGGTTCGCCGGAGCGTCACGGAGGTGACGAAGGATGACAGCGAGGACCTTCCCCCTGAGTACTGGAGGGAGGGGAACCTCGTGTGGGGTCCTCCTAAGGGCGGCACGGCTCGTGTGGTCCCCCTCCCGGAGCACTTGGAGGAGCCTCTCCGGGCTCTCGTCGCTGGCGAACGGCGTACCGCCCTGGTCTTCCGGTCGGAGCGGACGAACTACGTGATTCGCAATAACGTGCTCAAGCGCCGTACCGACTGGCACAAGCTTGTTGCTGGTCTCGGCTTCGCCGGGTTCCGAGTCCATGACCTGCGCGCGACGGCCGCGACGAATTACCTGAGCGCGGGTGTGCCTGCCCACGTCGTACGCGACATCATGGGTCACACTGACCTGCGGGTGACCAACGGCTACGCACGGCCTCACGATGACGCGCTGACCCTGGCTGCTGCTGCCCTCCGTACCTACTCGGGACGGCGCTCGTGATCGCGGCTGGCGGGGAGAGTGGCGGGGAGCGCCTCGGTTTCACCCGGACGCAGAACCGCCCCTCAATCAGCGTTCAGGCTGGTCAAGGGGCGGTTTCGATGTGCTGCGCGCCTGTAGGGATTCGAACCCCAAACCTTCTGATCCGTAGTCAGATGCTCTATCCGTTGAGCTACAGGCGCAGTGTTACCGAAGCAACGTGTAGAACAGTAGCGGAAGATGGTCCGTGACCAGAAATCGCCACGTGTGAGAAGATCTGGCGCTAGCCACAGCATCGGGGAGGTGGAGCGTGAGCAAGCGTCAACCCACGCCGTCCGGCGAGGAGAAGAACGTGATCGACGAGGGACGCACGCCGAAGACACGTGCACTGCTCGAAGCCAAAGGCATCGAGCTCTTCGAGCTCATCGCAGATCGTGGCGGGATCTCCACGTCAGACCCACGGATCAGCGAAGGCGGGGAGTTCGCCGACGCGCTGACGGCCCTCGCGGAGCTCGGGCTCGTCCGCATGCCCGAGGACGCACCGGACACATGGGTGACTGTGGACCCGGCGACCGTTCAAGCGCGGGTCGTCACACCCATGACCCAGGAAGGCATCCGCCTCCTTCAAGAGTCGGCTGAGTGGGCCAACGATTTCACCGCCCTGCGCAACGCCTGGCGTCGCTCCGCGCCAGCGGAGCAGCAAGGACCATTCGCCTACGTCCACGCCCCGGCGATTCAGCCGTTCATCGACTCCCTCGTCGCAGAGTGCGAGAACGAGATGCTCACGGCGCAGCCGCAGACACGGCGCGACACCGGAAGCAAGCTTGCCGCGGCGATCGAGAAGGACACCGCTCTTCTCGAGCGCGGCGTTCGGGTTTGCACGCTCTACCAGCACGCGGCTCGCCGGAACAGCGCGACCCGCGAGTACGTTGCCGCAGTCACGCGGGCCGGCGGCGAAGTGCGGACCTTGGACGAGTTCTTCAACCGCATGATGATCTTCGACCGTCGCATCGCAGTGATCCCCAGCCCGGATGGGGTGGACACCGCGCTGGCCATTCGTGAACCCTCTGTCGTGGCCTATCTGGTAGACGTCTACGAGCGAGCATGGGAGCGGGCTCGGCCGTTCTCCAGTTCGGACTCGTCGACGATGCGAGACATCGCCGACGAGCAGCGCGCGATGACGCTCCGCATGCTCATCGAAGGACACTCCGATCCCGCAGCATCGAAGCGCCTCGGGGTCAGCCCCCGAACCTACGCAGGCTACGTCTCAGACCTCAAGGAAGAGTTCGACGTCGACACCCGCTTCCAGCTGGGTTACGAAATCGGCCGTAGCGGGAACGACGACCCGATGGCAGACGGACACCCCGGCCGAGGTCCCAGGAAGTAGGTTTCGCTCCGGATATCAGCGCCGGACGGAGCCCCAGCTGGAGTCGTCCACAGCCTTGAAGCCCCAGCTCGAATCGGCAGAAGCCGTCGTAGCGTTTCCGAAAGCACCCATGGCGACGACCGCGGCTGCCGAAGCCAGCGCGAGCGCCACCGCCTTACGTACGTGCTTCATGTCGTTCCTTTCTGGTCTCGAGGCCGATTCTGGTGCCGAGAGGCCTACGGGGATGATTATTGTGCAGGTTGACGACTTTCGGGTAACCCAAGTTCCGTCGTACGGACTTTTGCACTGCTTAAAAATGCAGGTCAGAACGGAGTTTGGCCCCCTCTTGAAGGGGGCCAAACTCAATGAAACCGGCGGAGGCGGAGGGATTTGAACCCTCGATGGGGTTTTAGCCCCAAACCCGCTTAGCAGGCGGGCGCCATAGACCAGACTAGGCGACGCCTCCATACTGCGCGAACAGGCTACAAGACCGGCACGCCTGGGACCAATCAGGGCGCTTCAGTTGTTCCGGAAGCCTGGTCGAGCGGCTTGATGGTGGCCTTCAGATGGGCCTGCAGATCGCGTACGAACTGCTCTCGGTCGATGGCGAGGATGGTCACCGGGATCGTGGTGGCGCCGCCCTTCTTGAGCCGCAGCTCGAGGCACGGGGAGCCGGCGGGCATCGTCGTCACAGCTTCCTGGATGTCGGCCCAGCGGGCCTCACGCACTCCGGCGCCACGTACGAGCGCGACCTTGTAACCCTGGGCGCTGGCGCGCAGGACGTACGCCTCGTTGCGAAGCCACCAGCCGAACCCGACCACGGCGACGACGCCGACGACCAGCGGGATGAAGAGCCAGGCGAAGTCGACCCGTGCCGCGATCACGACGGCCGTGCCGGCGAAGACCAGCAGGGCCAGGCCGACCACCGCGGCGCCGAGGAGGCGGGCCTGCACGGCGGGAGCGAGACGGTAGTAGGTGGGCTCAGCGGATGACACGCTCTCCATTGTGACCGACACACGGGTCCGGAGCCGCATCGGCTTGCTCCTTTACGTGACCTAGGTCACAATCTGCTCATGACAGGTGTGCTTCCCAATATGTCGGATGCTCTTCGGGCCCTGGATACCGCTATCGCCGCTCCCCGCCCGGGGACCAACGTCGGCCTCTGGCGCTGGTCGGTGCGCCAGCGCCTCGCGGGCGTACGTGAGGCGCTGCTGATCCTCGACAACGGTCAGGAGTGGCATGCCCTCAACGACGTCGGCGCGCTGCGTGACCGCGGCACGCTGCTGAGCCGGCTCGCCGTCCTCGCCGACGACGTGCTCGACCGCACCGATCTCGAGGATCTCCTCCTCGAACTGCGGCGGCTGATGATCGACGTGGATCGGCACCTGCAAGAGGTCTAGCTCCGGCAGATGCAACTGGCAGAGGGGGCGGGATTCGAACCCGCGGTAGGTCTCCCTACGACCGCTTTCAAGGCGGTTCCGATCGGCCACTCCGGCACCCCTCCATGCGCCCGTGGGCGCGTCAATGGAGTCTAGTGCGCCTGAGGCTCAGGCGCTCAACTCGACGAGAACGTCGCCCTCCTGGACGACATCCCCGCTGGCGACCTTGACCGCCACCACGGTGCCCGGCGCCTCGGCGAGGACCGGGATCTCCATCTTCATGGACTCCAGGAGCACGACGGTGTCCCCGGCGGCGACCTTGTCTCCGGGCTGCACTCCGACGCTCATGACGTTCGCGACCATCTCGGCAGCGATCATGGTGGGGGCTCTGCGGCTCATATCCCAGAACGTACGGGTTACCCGGCGGTATCCCTAGCCAGAACGGGCCTCAGAGGAGCGCGTGGGTGCGGCCGGGCTCGGGGCGTACGGCGCTGGCCTCGTCGGCCTCACGGGCTGCCCTGCGACCACTTCCCACGGCCGTCGAACCGGTCAGCGCCAGGTCGATGCGGATGAGGACGAAGGCGATCACCAGGCCGACCAGGATGCTGTAGACGACCGAGAGACCCGCCTCGGCGAGGCCGACATCGGGGTTGAGGAAGGTGCTCGCCACCGGAGCGGTGAGCGCGACACCGAAGAGGCAGACCCACCAGCCCTGGCGGCGCCGAGCACGCATGTGGGTGCCCCAGACCAGCGCCGGGACGCCGAAGAACGCCTGGATCGGGTGTGGATAGCCACCGATGTGGATGCGGCACCAGCGCTGCATCTCGTCGATCGAGTCGATCAGGCCGGTGCTGCCGTAGCGGCGCAGCATCTCGGCGTAGATCAGGGTCAGCGCGAGCATCAGGCCGCCGATGCCGACCACGATCGCACCCCGTCGGCCGAGGCCGTGCAGGCCGGCGCCGAGTCGGTAGACCGCGAAGAAGGCGATCGCGAGCGAGCAGGCGAGCGTCGCGTACTCGAACCGGGAGACCATCACCACCGGCTCGAACCCGAGCGCGGCGAAACTTCCGAGCGCGGCGATGCCGACGGCGATGAACGCCTCCCGGATCGTCTTCGGGAAGCGACGCGAGGGGACGGTGGCCATCACGGCGAGAACCGCCGCCACGGAGGCGACCAGGACCGCCGCCCCCGTACGCAGCGCCTCGTTGTCCACGAGCACCACGACAAGACCCGCCACCCCCGCCAGCGAGCCGAAGATCAGCGGCCGACCGCCGGTGCGGTGGGCCAGCGCGAAGGTGTAGGCGGTGCCGACGACGACGGCGCCGAGGCCACCGATGATCCCCGGGCCCAGGTCGAAGGCGCTGACCGCGAGGCCGACCAGGCCGACGGCGAGCGCGACCAGCCAGATCGCGCGGACCGTGCCGGCGGTCAGGCTCTCGATGATGCCGAGGCCCGCGCGAGCGGCGCCGGCACCGGGGACGCGCGGTTGCGCGAGGAACGAGGTCACCTTGGCCGCGGGCATGGGCCGGCTGGGGGTGTCCGGCTCGTAGGAGCCCGCGGGCTCGTGGACCGGCTCGAGGTGGCCGGACGGGTAGGGGTCGGACTGGTAGGCGGGCTGGTAGGCGGGCTGCTGAACGTGGGTCGGCGTCTGCGGCGCGAGACCGGTCAACCCGACGTACGTCCCCGTCGTGGAGTAGGCCGGCGCCTGCCGCGCGCTCGGCGGCGGCGCGGTCGGGCCGCTCAGCGCGGGCTGGGGCTCGGTCCGGTACTCCGGCACCGGGTAGGCGTAGGGCGCCTCCTCCGGTGCGGTGCGGGCGGCGCGCTTACCGGTGTAGCCGTTCGGCTCGTCGAACTGCTCCGGCTCCGCGCGCCCGGCGATCCTGCGTCCGCCACCCTGTGTGGGCGGCTCTTCGGGCGGCTGGCGATCGCCGTACCACGTCTGGTCGGACCAACCGGTCTGGTTCCAGTCCTGGCCGGTGCTCTGGTCAGGGTCGTAACTGGTCTCCTGATAGCCGGCGGACCAGTCGTCTTCCGCCCACTGGCCATACGCCAGCGCCTCGCTCGAGGTCGGCTCGACGTATGCGGGTGTGGGCTCGCTGCGACCGGCTGCACGACGGCCACGCTTGCTCTTGTCAGCGCGACGGCGGGGGGCTCGGTCCATAACAGGCGAGGATACCGGGGAAGGGGTGAACCTAACGAGTCATCGATATCCGTTTACCGCCGTGACGAGGAGTTGTTGACCAGCGTCACATTCTGCGGTTGACCAGGGACGGATTGGTGCGGCGGGCCTCCTCGAGCACGGCCCGGTCGATCGTCGCGGAGACGACCTCGTCGCCGTCCCCGGCCTCGACCAGGACGTCCCCGAGTGGGTCGACGATCATCGAGTGACCGCAGTAGCGCGGCGCCGACTGGGCGGCGGCCGCGATGAAGACGGTGTTCTCGATCGCGCGTGCACGCACGAGGGTGCGCCAGTGGTCGATCTTGCGCGGGCCGGCCACCCACGCCGCCGGGAGCACGACCAGCTCGGCACCCTGGTCGACCAGGCTTCGCGCGAGCTCGGGGAAGCGCAGGTCGTAGCAGGTCATCAACCCGGTCGGCACGCCGTCGATGTCGACGACCACCGGTTCGATCGGCCCCGCCACCAGCGCGTCGGACTCCTTGTAGCCGAAGGAGTCGTAGAGATGGATCTTCCGGTACGCCGCCTCCGCCCCGCCTCGTACGAGCAGGGTGTTGAACGGCCGGCCGCCGGCGTCGCCGCTGGTCTCGAGCATCCCGGCCACCACCGTCGCCCCACGCTCCTCGGCGACCCGCGTCAGCTCCGCCCCGAAGGCCCCGTCCACGCTCTCCGCGAACGAGCTCAGGTCGGATCCGGGCTTGCCGAAGTCGCGCGCGAAGACCTCCGGGAAGACGACCAGGTCGCTGTCACTCGGGGTCAGCTCGGCCAGGAGGGACCGGTTGGCGTCGGGCTCGAGGCCCGAGGCTTGCTGCACGAGACTGATGCGGAGGCTGTTCCAGGTGGTCACCTCTCCAGACTAGAGTCCCCGGGTGTGACTGCCTGGGACGAATGGGAGCCGTACGCAGCCGTGCTCCTCGCCGGGGGACGCAGCTCCCGCCTCGACGGGATCGACAAGTCCGGGATCGAGCTCGGCGGCCGGACGATGCTGGCCTGGGTGCTGGATGCCGTCGTCGACGCGATGGAGGTCGTCGTCGTGGGCGACCCGGTGCACACCGAGCGTCCGGTCACCTTCGTCCGCGAGGACCCTCGCTTCGGCGGCCCGGTCGCCGCCCTGCTGACCGGCGTGGACGCGCTCCTGGCCCCGCGCGCGTACGTCGGCGTGGTCGCCGTCGACATGCCCTTCCTCCGCCCGCGGACCCTGTCCCGGCTCCGCGAGGCGGCGTTCGGCCGCGACGGCGCCGTGCTCGTCGGCCCCGATGGCCGCCGACAGCTGGCGATGGTGCTGTCCACCGAGCGGCTCGCCGAGGTACGCCCCGACCTCGAGGGGCAGCACGGGATGCCGCTGCGCAAGCTGCTGGCCGACCTCGATCTCCTCGAGGTCCCCGCGGAGGGCGACGAGCACCGCGACATCGACACCTGGACCGACCTGAAGTCGCTCTAGGCTCCTAATGTGGGGGCATGCGAGCCGTCGTAGCCGAGCAGCCCGGAGGGCCTGAGGTCCTCACCGTCACCGACCGCCCCGATCCGGAGCCGGCACCCGGCGAGGTCGTGATCGACGTCGCAGCAGCGGGGCTCAACCGCGCCGACCTGCTGCAGCGGCAGGGCTTCTACCCGCCGCCGAAGGGCGCGAGCGACATCATCGGGATGGAGTGCAGTGGTGTCGTCTCAGCGGTCGGCGAGGGCGTCGACGGCTGGCAGGAGGGCGACGAGGTGTGTGCGCTCCTGGCCGGCGGCGGCTACGCGACCAAGGTCGCGGTCCCGGCCGGTCAGGTGATGCCGGTCCCCAAGGGTGTCGACCTGATCACCGCCGCGGCGCTCCCCGAGGTCACCACCACCGTCTGGTCCAACGTGTTCATGGTCGGCGGACTGACCCCCGACGAGACGTTCCTGGTCCACGGCGGCGCCGGTGGGATCGGCACGATGGCGATCCAGCTCGCCAACCAGATCGGCGCCCGGGTGATCGCCACGGTCGGGTCGGCCGAGAAGGCCGAGCTCGCCAAGTCGCTCGGCGCCGAGGTGGCCATCAACTACAAGGACCAGGACTTCGTCGAGGTCGCCAAGGTCTACGGCGGCGCCGACGTCATCCTCGACAACATGGGTGCGAAATACCTCGCCCGCAACATCGACGCCCTCAACCCCGAGGGCAGGCTGGTCATCATCGGTATGCAGGGCGGCACCAAGGCGGAGCTCGACATCAACGCTCTCCTCCGCAAGCGCGCCGCGGTGATCGCCACCAACCTCCGTGGACGCCCGGTCGAGCAGAAGGCGACGATCTGCGCCGCGGTCGTCGAGCGCATCTGGCCGATGGTCGAGGCCGGTGAGGTGAAGGCGGTCGTGCAGGACGTACTCCCGCTCGAGGAGGCCGCCGAGGCGCACCG
This sequence comes from Nocardioides sp. NPDC057772, assembly GCF_042798075.1. Classification (NCBI taxonomy): domain Bacteria; kingdom Bacillati; phylum Actinomycetota; class Actinomycetes; order Propionibacteriales; family Nocardioidaceae; genus Nocardioides; species Nocardioides sp. NPDC057772. The sequence continues at coordinate 1,242 of NZ_JBHVKN010000134.1, read as the reverse complement.
GCTGATGGAGTCCGGCACGCACACCGGCAAGATCCTGCTGTCCACCGCGGCCCCGACCGCGGGCTAGGTAGGGTTGAGCGCATGACGCAGGAGCAGACCGGGGAAGTCGTGGTCATCGGACCCGACGGGCAGCCGATCGCGGTGCCCGCCGACGTACTCAAGGACGCCACCACGCCGGAGGCCGGCGAGGTCGAAGAGCGCGACGTGACCGACCTCGTCGAGCAGCCCGCGAAGGTGATGCGGATCGGATCGATGATCCGTCAGCTGCTCGAGGAGGTGAAGGCTGCCCCGCTCGACGAGGCCTCCCGCAATCGGCTCCGCGAGATCCACCAGGCGTCGATAAAGGAGCTCGAGTCCGGGCTCGCCCCCGAGCTGGTCGAGGAGCTGGAGCGGCTCTCGCTGCCCTTCGCCGAGCAGCAGACCCCGTCCGAGGGCGAGCTGCGGATCGCGCAGGCCCAGCTGGTCGGCTGGCTCGAGGGGCTCTTCCACGGCATCCAGACCGCCATCTACGCCCAGCAGGTCGCCGCGCGCGCCCAGTTCGAGCAGATCCGCAAGGGCCTGCCGCCGGGCGTGAGCCTCTCCCCCGAGGGCCACCCCGCCCCCGGCCAGGGTGGGCCGCAGCAGCAGGGTGGCCAGGAGGACCACCGCGACTCCTCGGGCGGTCTCTACCTCTGAGGCAGCACCGCGGAATGCTCACGGCAGCGGCCCGGAGTGATCTCGGCCGACGACCTCGCCATGACGCGCGGCTTGCCAACTTCTGGTGATGTTTCCCAGTTGTGGATATTCCTTCACTCGAAAGTGGAAGAAAGTCGCGTCATGACCTCGGCACGGCCCCGTTCCATCCACGTGAAGGCCGCCGGACAACGGATGGCCAGCGCCGCCCGCCGAGAAGAGGAAACACCATGGCCACCACCACGATCACCGCACGACACCGCAGTGACCTGACCGCCGTCGAGTCGATCCGCAACAACGTCCTCGACGCCGTCCGCAGCCTCCGCAAGACCGAGCCGACCGAGCACAAGCACCGCGGCGGCATGCCACCGGCCGTCGGCACCACGATGTTCGGCGTCGCCGCCGCTGCTGCCACCGGCATCGTCGCACTCGGCATCGTTCGCTGATCATGCGCGTTCATCTTCGGTCCGTCGTCCACAGCCTGAGGCTGTGGGTGGATGCCCTGGGCCTACTGAGGGGGAGGTCCAGGGCGCGGTCGGGGGGCCGCTCCACGGACTGAGTGTCCTCGCG
>NZ_JBHVKN010000133.1:0-13820 GCF_042798075.1 Nocardioides sp. NPDC057772 | reverse complement strand
GGACCTTCCGGCGGTCCCACCGGTCGAGCAGCGCACCCGCGAACGGTCCGACGAGCGAATAGGGCTCGTCGCCTGAAGCGCCTCACCCGACCGGCTCGAAGACGGCGCCGTCGAGGATGACCGTCCCCTTCCCGTAGGTCTCGTCGAGGCGCTGCTGGAGATCTCCGTCGTCGAGCAGCACGCGCAGGTGGACGACGCCGAGAGACACACCGCTGCTGACGTGGTGCGGCTGGTCCGCGAGCTCGTCCTGGATGTCGTCGAGCTCCTCCTTCGACACCGTGGCCCGCGAGACGCAGAGCATCCCGCCCCAGGTCTTGCGCAGCTCCTTCTCGGCCGCGGCGGGGTCACCGGTGACGCGTACGTTGAGGATGAGCTTGCGCGGGTCGTTCATCGGGCGCGCCACCCGCGTCTGGTCGAGCCACACGTCGCTGAAGCCCGGCAGCCGGTGGGCGGCGGAGATGGTCGCCTCCTGGGTCTCCAGCGTGGTCCGCTCGGGATCGAGCACCCGCCAGCCGCCCTCGGGCTCGGGGCACGGGCTGCTGAAGTCGACCTCTTCCTCGACCGGCGGGACCGACGCGTCATCGGCCGGCACGGCGTCGGTCACGGCGAACGTCGTCTCGTCGAGCGTGCCCGTGACCTGGAACTCACCCCAGCGGGTGCCTGCCTGCTCCTCGTGCTCGGGATGGTCGGCCCAGTCCCAGCCGGTCATCTCGAGTCCTTCGCACTGCGGCGGCATCGACTCCGCGATCGCCCCGTAGCACAGCTGCGGCCCACCGCCGTCGTCGAGCACCATCACAGTGCCCGTCGAGCGGACGGTGTCGCCCGCCGCGACCGGGTCGAGGACCCGGTCGTTCCCACACGCGCTCGCTGCCAGCAGGAGCAGCACCCACCCATATCGCCACATGTTGTTGTGACGGCCGAGGCGGGTCCTACGTTGCGCTGCCCTGGCTGTCACGCCAGGCGACGAGCTCCTCGAGGAACGAGAGGTCGTAGTCGGGGCCATTGACGCCGTGGGTGAACAGGGTCGCCCCGGCATCGGCGAACGTCTTGGCCGACTCGACGTCGCTCACCTCGACCGAGACCTCGATCTCGGAGACGTCGCGGCCGACACTCTTGCAGTGCTCGGCGAGGATGCCGTGCTTGCGCTCGAGGGTGGGGATGTCGGAGAAGGAGTGCCAGATGTCGGCGTGCTTCGCGACGTACTTCAGGGTCTTCTTCTCACCGCCGCCACCGATCATGACCGGGATCTTCCGGACGGGTGCCGGGTTGAGCTCTGACCAGCGCTTCTCGATGCGCGGAAGCGCCTCGCCGAGCGCGTCGAGACGCGACCCGGCGGTGCCGAAGTCGTAGCCGTACTCGGTGTAGTCGCGCTCGAACCAGCCCGACCCGATGCCGAACAGCAGCCGGCCGTCGGAGATGTGGTCGACGGTGCGGGCCATGTCGGCGAGCAGCTCGGGGTTGCGGTAGGAGTTGCAGGTCACCAGGCAGCCGATCTCGACGCGCGTGGTCTGCTCGGCCCAGGCGGCGAGCATCGTCCACGCCTCGAAGTGCTTGCCGTCGGGCTCTCCGTAGAGCGGGTAGAAGTGGTCCCACTTAATTGCTTAACGATGTCCTTCTGTTCTACCCTCGTTGACTATGGCGGAGACCTTCGGCGGCTACAAGCGAATCAGCGATGACCCGCACGACCTCCGGGCAGGCATCGCCCGGCAGGACGAGGACATTCGCGCCGAGGTGGCGCGGCTCGGCGGCAACGCCGACGACATCGTTTGGTACCCCGAGAACGACACCAGCGCGTTCAAGAAGAAGCGTGTGCAGGTGTCGGATCCGCTCGGCAACGAGTACGACGCGTGGCGGGTGATCCGGCCCGTGTGGCACAAGGCGCTGCACGATCTCCGCACGAAGAAGGTCACGACGCTGGTCGTGTGGGACCTCGACCGCTTGGCCCGCGACCCGCGCGACCTCGAAGACGCGATTGAGGCAGTCGCCCACTACGGAGTCCGGATCGTCTCCGCTACGGCATCGACAATCGACCTGGCGACCGAGAACGGCCAGATGCAGGCGCGGATGATGGTCCTCATGGCGAACAAGTCATCGGCCGACACCGCTCGCCGGGTGAAGCGGTGGCATGAGTCCGTAGCCAAGTCCGGCCGACCCGTAGGCGGTCGACGCCCGTTCGGCTTCGCTCTGGATCGGGAGACGCACGAGCCGCGAGAAGCAGCGCTCGTGCGCCGCGCCGCGCAGGACCTGATCGACGGAGTGTCCCTGCACGAGATCGCTCGGCGCTGGCAGAACGACGGAGTGCCGACCGTCCTCGGTGGACCGTGGCGGCACACCTCGGTGCGGCAGATCCTGCGAAACCCGCGTCTGGCGGGCTGGCGGACCTACAAGGGCGAGGTATTGAAGGACGAGGCAGGAGCGCCCCTCCGAGGCACCTGGGAACCGATCCTCGACCCGGACACCTTCACCCGAGTGCAAGCGGTCCTAGCCCCGAGCGGAAACGGCCCGATCGCGCGCCGGGGAGCCCGTCAGGAACTGCTCTCCGGCGTCGCCCGCTGCGGCCGCTGCAACGGCAAGATGTACGTGATGAAGACCAGGAGCGGGCGTTTCAACTACACATGCCGTGGCCGCACCGACATGCCTCACGTCGTCTCGATCGTCGGCCCCGGCCTAGACGACGTGATCACCGCTGCCGTGCTCCGCCGCCTGCAGAACGCCGACCTCGAAAGCCCCACACTCGAGTTCGACGGAGACGCCGAGCTGCAGGACGTACAAGCGCGCATTACAGAGCTGATGGGCGAGTTCTCCGCCGGTCGCCTATCGGGGACTGTCGTCTTTCCGCAGGTCGAGAAGTTGGAGGCGGAGCGGAACAGACTCTCGGCCGAAAAGGACCGCTTCCTGAAAGCGACTGCCGGGCCGCAGGTACGGAAGATGTCGCGAAGCGAGTGGGACGCCCTGGACCTTCCCCGCCGACGCGCGATTGTCGAGCGGAACCTCACAGCGGTGATGGTCCGGCCCGCGACCGGCGGCAAAGGTGGGGCCTTCGATATGGAACGAATCGAGCCGGTGTGGCGATGATCCGGTCACACGTTGGCGCGGGCCCGCGCATCGATCAGCCGCGCTGCTTCACCGGGCTGGACCACGGATGTGTCGATCCGGATATCGGCGCGCTCAAGGCGTTCTGTCGCCCGCCAGGCCGCTAGACGCGCGTCGACATCGCCACTCCCCCGCCGCTCAAGTCGATCCGCCGCAACCTCCGCCGGACACCAGAGCGCGACCACGGTCCACCGAGCATCAGCCACCGACGACACCACCGCGTTTACGGCTTCGACCTGCCCCAGGTGCAGCACTGGCACCCCACGCCCGAGCGCGGCGACCAGGCCCGGCTGGTCAACCACGTACGTCGCGCCATAACGGCTGTTCTCCCATACGACCGCGCCGCGTTCCCGTAGATCCCGGAGCGCGGCGCTGGTCGTCATTCGGTAGCCGACTCGGCACCCCTCGCCGACCTTGATTCGCGCGAAGTGGACGTAGTCATCTGACATCGCTCGAAGGGCTGCATCGATGGTGTCCTTTCCGGCGGCCGGCGGACCGTAGAGGATCACGCCGCGCGTCACTTCGCGGACACCTCTGCAAGCGTCGCAATGAGTCGCTCCGCCTGGTCCTTAAGAGGCTCTGCGGACGTCGAGTTGTCGATGACGTGATGGTCCACGACCGGCCGGAACTTGAGATCGACGCCCTTCATGTACGTGTCCCAGTTGGCCAACTTATGGGCGTCCCGAGCCGCGCCCCTGCGACGTACGTAGGTCAGCATCGTGTCTGCGTCGCAGGTAACCCACACAACGGACATGGGTAGTCCGTCGTCCACAAACTGCGCCTGCTGGCGCGCGAGCCACGAGGCGTCGTTGAACTCGCGCAGGAAGGGAGCCGTGACGACGGCACCGGCACCGCATGCCGTGTTCTCGTGCGCCGTCGACATCAGCGCCTCATACTCACGCGGTCGGATCTTTGACAGATATGTCTCCGACTCCCGATCGCTCGACTCGGCCCCCAACGCCTCTAGGGCGACCTCGACGACTGGGCGGGTGATGGTGTCCTTGTCGATGATCATCCAGCCCGTCAGCCGCGTAAGGATGCGCCCGAGCTCGGTCTTGCCGCAACCCGCGTAGCCGCCGATCAGCAGAGCGCGGGGAGCCGCCTCGATGGTCTTGGGCGTGAGGTGCGCAGACCGCACGATCCGGCGTGAACGCGACTGGTTCTCCACCAGTCCCATCTCTGCGAGTGCCTTCATCGCCTCGTTGACGGTGAAGACGCTCGCCCCAGCCCGCTCGGCGAGTACGCGGGTCGAAGGCATCACCTCGCCGTCCCGCAGAACTCCTGCCTCTATCTGGTTCTGGATGTCGCGCGCGATCCGCTGCTGCAGTGCACCCGACAGGGCATCGATTGGCCCGTCCGTCATGTCTCTCCCTAGCTCAGTGACGCCATTCAGTCCGCCTGCTGACACCTAACAGTTTCATTGACAACTGTCGCACGGGCCAGCCCCATGGGGAAATTTCTCGCGGAAACTTCGATCTAACAGTTGACATGTTAGACCATTCAGTTGTTAGGTAGAGCACAGGCAGCCACCCGGCTGCCAGCCACTGAAGGGCAAGAGGAATGAACAACACACGAGACGAGCCGACCGGGGCTGATCTGGCCGCCATTGAGGCCGAGTGGCCGCAGATCGCCGCCGAGCGCGACCTGGTCGACGCCGAATGCCGTCTGTTCGCCGATCCGGCCGACGCGCTCGCCAAGCGGGCCCACCGCCGGGCCGTCAACGCGCTCCTGCACCTGATGGTCCAGCAGCGCAACCACGACGCGGCCCAGGCCGCGCCTGTCTACCTGCTCACCAACTTTGGCCCGGCCGACCCGGCCGAGGCCGCCTGATCCTCGGAGGTTCCACCCATGGTCACTGCACCTCTCGTCCTCATCTTGGGCATCATCGCGTTCTTCATGACCAAGGGCACCGCGTCGACCATCGCGGCAACCATCGTCAACATCCTGCTCGGAATCGCGCTGGCTTCCACGCTCATCGGACCGCCGATGATCCAGGGCCTTGAGGCCGGTTCAAACGCTGTCATCGACGGCATCACCGACGCCATCAAGGCGGGCAACTGATGGAGCTGCTGACGCTGTGGCGGCTCCGGACCAGCAAGCCGGGCCTGATCCACATCGAGGACAAGGCCACCGAGGCCGGGGTGATCACCCTGTGCGGCTTCGAGATCCCGGCCACCGCTGAGGCGATGTCGAGCCGTCAGCCCGTCGACCGGGCCCGGAGCCCGATCGCCCCGATGTGCGCGGCCTGCCTGGCCGCGCTGGACCACATCAGCAAGACCCGCACGACCAACCCGAACCAGAACTGACCGAGACCGAGGAGATACCCCGTGGACGAGAACAACACCTTCGTGAGCATCAGCAACGGCACCGTCGGCATCGTCGCCGCCAACGTCACCAATGCGAGCGTCACCATCAACGGTCGCCGCGTCACCGTGCACGGGGAGCCGTTCGAGATCGTCGTGCACTACACCAGCGGCAAGGTCATCAGCTTCACCGTGGCCGACGGCCGTGAGGCCAGCGCGGCGATCACCGACGCCTACGCCAACCCCCGCATCGCCTTTGTTGAGGTCGACGGCCAGTCCTACGGCCACGGCGTCAACCCTGCCGACAAGAAGCCCGCCATGGGTCACAACGTCAAGGGCGATGAGGAATTGCGCGGCGAGGACCCTCGCGCGATCGACTGGACCGAGCGCCAGGAGCGCGCCGCGGTGCCGTTCGAGGTCCGTGACGGCCTCCCCATCAACCCGCGTCCCCACCCCGACCTGAAGCCGGGCAAGGGCGACCTGTGGCACTGGGGTGAGGCGGTGTGCTCAGACGCGATCGTGTTCAACCGCAAGCCGTTCACGAATGAGCGTCACTTGCTGATGATCAAGCGCGGCGACGGCCACGGGTGGGCGCTGCCCGGCGGTGGCCTGGACGAGGGCGAGTCCGCCCCGGCGGGCTGTGTGCGCGAGCTGGCCGAGGAGACCGGGCTGCGACTGCATACGGGCACCCTGGCCATGCTCCCAGCCCGGGTCGTGGATGACCCCCGCGCCGGAGAGAACGCCTGGATGGTCACCGTTCCCGGGATCGTCACGCTGAGTAACTCCGCGCTCCCGGCCGTGAGCGGTCAGGACGACGCCGATGAGGCCGCGTGGCTCCCGGCAGGTTCCTGGCACATCCTGCGGTTCGCGATCGCTGAGCGTGGCGGTGTGGTCTTCCCCGCCCACGTCGACCTGCTGCAGGAGGCCCTGAGCCTGCTGGACCAGCACTGATCGAGACCCGAGGAGATCCCCCACGCCATGTCTGAGGGCCCGTGCCAGACCTGCGAGCAGCTACGCCGCGAGCTGCACGCACAGCAGGAACGAACCGGACTCCTGGTCCGGGGCCTGGCCGCCGTCCTGGCTCTGCTCGACGCGGAACAGATCGAGCCATCCATGGCTAAGCGCCGAGTGCTGGCCCTGGTGCATCACCGCCTCAACCACCTCATGACCCAGATCAACGGAAGGACACGACGATGACGGACTACTACCCCACGAACGGGACCGCGCCGGACAGCCCGGCCGCTCTGTTCGACAACCGGATCGGGCTCGCCGAGACCGACTATGACGCCGACGCTGAGCGGGTCGACGTGTTCGAGGGCGAGGTTCTCGCCGTGGTCGACCACGTCGACACCGCCCGGCCGTTCACCCAGGACGCTCAGAACGACGCTGAGAGAAGCGCTGAGAGCGACTCGGCAGAGTCTGGCGAGTCGGACGGGTCGGGGGAGCCCGAGGATGTGACCTCTACGTTCACCTGGGCGGCCCAGGATCGGGCGACCGGTGAGCGTGCCCCGATCATCCCGCCGTGGCTGCGTTCAGCTGAGGCTCGCAAGGCTGCTGTGCGTCAGGCCGTGTCGACGATGGGCTACTACACCGCGTTCCACGCCGTCCGGACCCCGGTGTACACCGTCAAGACGCTGGGTTACTCGGTCGTGGGTTGCGGCCGGATGACCGGACGCGTGACGCGGTGGGTGCGTGCTGAGGAGGGCAACTACGAGCTGCGGCAGAAGGCCGCCGAGACCAACGACGCCTACACCTGGCAGGCCCTCAACAAGATCCGCGAGCGGGAATCGCGGGGCCGCATGTGGGGGCTGGCGATCGCCACCGCCGCCACCCTGATCGTGGTCGCCGTCCTGGCGGTGGCGGGCATCCTCGCCCCGGTTCTGTGGGCTGGCCTGGCCGCGCTGATCGTGGTCACCGCCCGTGCCGGGCGACCGGCCGACAAGCCGATCCTGGGCCGTGTTGCCACGGGTCGCCGGTTCACCAAGCTGACCGGTGACCTGGTCCGCAACTCCCTGGTCTCGCTGGCCGTACGTGGCATCACCGCGCCTGAGCAGATCGAGTTCTGTCACCCCGGCATCCACCGCGACGGGCCCGGCTGGCTGGCCCGCGTCAACCTCCCCGAGGGCGTCACCGCCGTCAAGGTCCTGGAGCGCCGCGACGGGCTCGCGTCCGCGCTGCGAATCCCGGTCGACCAGGTCTGGCCTGCCGCCGGGCCCGACCACCCCGGTCAGCTCGACCTGTGGGTGGGCTACAAGCCCGCCTCCGAGATGGGCCAGCCTGCCTGGTCCCTGGCTGCTGAGAACGCTGCTACGTCGTTCTTCGAGCCGGGCGAGTTCGCCAGTGACGAGCGCGGCCGCCCGATCGACACGACGCTGTTCCAGCGCTCTTACCTGATCGGTGGCCAGCCCGGTTCGGGTAAGTCGTACGCTGCCCGGGCGCTGATCGCTATCGCGATGCTGGACCCGAACTGTGAGCTGAAGATCGCTGAGTTCAAGGGCACGGGTGACTTCCTCGACCTGGAGCCGCTGTGCTCGACCTACGTCGTGGGTGTCGACGATGAGGCGCTGGACCAGGGCGTATCCATCGGCCGGTGGCTCGTCACCGAGGCCGAGAAGCGCGGCCGCCGGATCCTGGCCGCCCGCAAGCGCGGTGAGGCCCCTCAGGGCAAGGTCACCCCCGAACTGGCCGCCAAGCCCGGTTCCGGTCTGCACCCGGTCTGTGTCGTCATCGATGAGGCCCACGAGCTGTTCCTCTACTCCCCCGACGCCGCCAGCGACTTCGAGCGCGCTATCAAGCGCCTGCGGGCCCTCGGTATCTGCGTCATCCTCGCGACCCAGATCCCCGACAAGGCGTCCCTGCCCCCGGGCATCACCCGCTGTGTCACCAACCGCTGGTGCCTCTCGGTGGCTGGTCAGGTCGAGAACGACATGATCCTGGGCACCGGGGCCTACAAGCGCGGCCTGACCGGCACCGTCTACCGGCCGGTGTTCGACGCCGGATGGGGCTGCATGACCGGTGGAGCCGCCCCGGTCGCCGCCCGCTCCCAGTTCCCCTCGGACGAGGTGTGGGCTGACATGGTCGCCCGCGCCACCTCGCTGCGTGGCGGGGTCGCGGTGGGTGCGCCGATCGAGACCGCCCCGGCCCGTGACCTGCTGGCCGACCTGACCGAGGTCGCCGCCTCCAACGGCCAGCACTGGGACACCGCCGCCGAGGCCCTGACCGAGAACTGGCCCGACGCCTACACCCACCTCTCGGCCGCTGCGCTGTCCGACATGGCCCGCACCGCCGGACTCGTCTCGGTCAACGTCAAGGTCGCCGGAGCCGTCCGCAAGGGCTACCGCCGCGCTGACCTCAACAAGCTCCGCGCCGACCGCGACCAGGCCACCAACACCGACCAGGCCAGCAGTGCCGACCAGGCCCAGGGAGGTGAGGAGTGATGAAGGTCAAGGTGAGCGTGACGCTCGACATCGACGTCGACGCGTGGGTGCTCGTCAACGGAGTCGAGCGGGACGAGGTTCGCGCCGATGTCCACTCCTGGGCGAGGTACCTCCTGTTCGAGGCCGCCGCCGACAACGACGTTCTGAGTCGCCCAACCCCCAGGTAGCGGCGGAGGTAGCGGACCACCACCCGGTAGCGAGGCCGCTACCCACCCCGCTACCCCCAAACCCAGCCCTGACCAGCACAGACGTTCGAAGGTAGCGGGTAGCGACCCTCCCCGAGACCGGCCCGAAACCAGCCCAGGAGACAGATTCCATGACACCGCTCACCGTCGCTACCCTCGCGGCCGCCGTGCTCCTCACGCTGGCCACTGGGATCTACGCCACCCTGTGCCGCGAGCTGCCGTTCAAGCGCTGCCGCCGCTGCCAGGGCACCGGCCACCGCACCATCCCCGGCCTGTTCGGCCACAAGCTCCGGCCCTGCCGCACCTGCCGAGGCACCGGCACCCGCCTCCGCACCGGGCGGACGGTCTACAACCACGCCCGCCGCATCCACACCGAGGCCACCACCACGACCATGCCGCCCCAGCGCGACCCGAAGCAGCCGCCCCACCGCCCCGGCTGGTAACCGCCTCCACCCCTCGCACGGGCCCCAACGGCCCAGGTCCCTACCCGACCCATGCCCAAAACACCTCACCTGACCAGGCAAAACACCTCCCAAAGCAGAAAGAGATTGGCCATGAACACCGCTTCTCTTCCCAAGTCCAACCGCCCCTCTGGCCTCGCCCTCGTCGGCTACGGCATGACCTTCGTCGGCTTCGTCCAGGTCGCCTCGACCATCGCACCGCAGGTCGCCGCGATGATCCCCGCCGCCGGTTCCGCCGCACCCGCTGTCGGTGTCGCCGTCGCCCTCGCCGCCGACGTCGTGTGGGCCGCGCTCGGTCACACCACGATCCACGCCTACAAGACCGGCCAGCGGGCCGCCGCCTACGGCTTCGGGGCCGCTACAGCGGTCGCTGTGGCCGTCTCTACGGTCCTGCTGGCCGCTGTCGGGCACATGGGCCCCTGGTCCGCGATTCCGGCCCTGGCGGCGCTGCTGCTGGTCGCTGACGGCGTCCGCGACCAGGTGACTGTGTCCCCGGAGACCGCCGAGTTCATCCGGACCCGCACGGCCGAGATCCGCGACCAGCGCGCCCGAGCCGTCATCGAGGCCCGCCACGCCGCCCACATGGAGACCATCACCGGCTACGGCGAGGCGACCAGGCTCGCCGCCCGCACCCACTCCCTGGCCGAGATCAAGGTCACCGTCGAGCGCGCCGAGAACCGCGCGGCGACTCGGCTCACCAAGTCCGCCGAGAAGCACGCCGCCGGGGCGATCGCCTACCGCGAACTGATCGGCCACCAGTCGCCCGCCACCCCTGACACCACCCCTGACATGGAGGGTGACACCGACCCCGACGCAGCCCCCGACAACGAGCCCCACGAGATCACCGGCCCGGCCGCCCCTGTCACCCCCGCCGTCACCGCCGTCCCCGCCCTGACTGTCATCCCCGACATGCCCGACGACGAGGACAGCACCGAGGACCGCACCGGCCTGTGCGCGGTCTGCGATGAGGCGCTGAACGAGGACGACGGCGACCAGGTCCACGACGAGTGCGCCGCCGCCGAGCTGCGCGCGTACGGGATGAAGGTGCCCGACGTCGCCGGGCTGATGAAGGTCTCCGAGCGGACCGTCCAGCGCTGGACCAACAAGGCCGAAGGTGCCTGATGCCCCGCCGACCCCGACGCCGCTACGTGCGCCGTCGCCCGCATCCGTGGCTCGAGCCGCTGATGAGCCACTACTACGCCGCCGAACACGCCTGGGAGCTCGACGCCGAAGCCGAATCCCTCGGCTACGCCACCGAGAAGGCCGAGTACGCCGCCGAGCACCCGCGACCCACCTTGAAGGGCTTCATGGTCGCCCTCGCCCGACCCGACCGCCACAACCCCGACCAGCACGACGACCAGCACGAGACCGAACACATGATCGAGGAAGGACAGACCGATGACACAGCAGCCTGACACCCTCACCGACACCAGGACCGCCGCCGGGACGGTTGACCCTGCGATGTGGGGTCCGGCACAGAAGACGACCGACGCTCTCACGGCCGCTCTGGGCTACGCCGCCCGTGGCTGGCGCGTCTTTCCCCTCCTGCCCGGCTCGAAGCGGCCCGCGACGCCGAACCACCGCGCCGCCGAATGCGACGGCACCGACGCCTGGTGCCGGACCGGTCACACCGGGTGGGAGCAGCGCGCCACCAGCCGGGGCGACTGGATCACCCGGGCATGGTCGAGCAACCCCGGCTACGGCGTCGGTATCGCCTGCGGGCCCTCGCGCCTGGTCGTGGTCGACCTGGACACCCACAAGCCCGGTACCGAGATCCCCGAGCCGTGGAAGCGATTCGAGATCACCACGGGTGCCGACGTGCTGGACCACCTCGCCGGGGTCCACGGCGGCACCATCACCCCGACCTACACCGTCCAGACCGTCTCCGGCGGCACCCACCTCTACTACACCGTCCACGACACCGGCCGCCGATTCACCAACACCGCCGGAAAGATCGGCTGGCTCATCGACACCCGCGCCCACGGCGGCTACGTCGCCGCACCCCCGACCAGGATCAGCACGAGCGCCTACACCGTGACCGACGACCGGCCGCCGGCACGCCTGCCGATGTTCCTGCTCGACCTCCTCACCCGCAACCAGCAGCCCGCCGCCCGAGCCACTCAGGGCCGCGCTCAGGACGGTTCTGAGCGCTCGGCCCGACCGATCCGGCATGGTGGGTCCGGGGAGGCCGTCCGGCACCGCGACGCGTACGTGAACCGTGTCTTCGACATCGCCATCAACGGCGACAAGGCGCGTGGCGTGACGGGCCTCTTGGACGCGCGCGACGGTGGGCGAAACACCGCGTTGTTCGTCGCGGCTGCCACGGTCGGGAAGTTGGTCGCGGGCGGCCTGGTCGCCGAGTCCGCCGCCCTCGATCGGCTCATGGCGGCCGCCGCTGGCCACATCGCCGCGGGCGCCTACACCCCGTATGGGGCCGAATCCACGATCCTTTCCGGCTTCCGCCGCGCCGCGACCCGCCGCACCGCCGCGTAAGTCGCCCGCGACGCGTCCCAGACCACCCGAGACGAAGGAGATCACCTTGACCACCGCCGCCAACCACGACACCGGCCATGACGTCGACCAGGAGCACACCGGCCGGAAGCTGCACGCGGTCGCGGGCGGCAGAAGCCACCGGATCAAGGTCGGCACCGACCCCGAGACCATCCGTGTCCTGGCCCGCGAGATCGACGCCGGGTGCCTACCCGAGACCTACGTCCACGAGGGCTCACCGGTCGTACTCGAGCGCGTCTCCGGGACCGCCGAGGTCGCCGCCGGAGACGAGGACGTGACCCTCCCGGTCCGCCCGACCACCCTCCGGCCGCCGCTGCTGGCCCGGCTGCTGGCCGAAGAGGTCGAGGTCTACCAGGCATCGAACAAGCGCGGCGGTGGTGGCACCTATGACGAGGAAGTCACCCCCTCGGCCGCCGTCCTCGGCGCGGTCCTGGCCCGCCAGACCTGGCCCGGCCTCCCGGTGCTGCGCAAGGTCATCTCCACCCCGGTCCTGCGCCCCGATGGGACGCTGCTGCAAGAGCCCGGCTACGACCCCGCGACCGGCTACTACCTCGCCGGACGGATCCAGACCGGCCCGATCCCCGAGGCACCCACAGTCGAACAGGTGGCCGAAGCCCGGGAGTTCCTGCTGAACACCTTCCTGCGTGACTTCCCCTGGCGCACGCCCGCCGACAAAGCCAACTACCTCGCGTTGCTCGCTACCCCGATCCTGCGGCCGATGACCCGGGCCCTGTCCCCCTTCGGGGTAGTGGAGGCGACCATGCCCGGATCCGGCAAGACCATCCTCACGTCCTGTGTCGGGCTGATGGTCGGTCAACGCGTGCTGACCTGGACCGACTCCGAGGAGGAGCTGCGCAAGGCGATCACGACCGTGTTCGGCGATCAGGTCGGGGTCGTGGTCTTCGACAACCTAGTCGAGGGCACCGCGATCGACTCGGCCGTCATGGCCCGCCTGGTCACCGAACGCATGTGGACCGACCGACGCCTGGGCACCAACTCCGCGTTCACCGCCGAGAACGACCGCCTGTGGCTGGCCACCGGCAACAACCTCCGCACCGGCGGCGACATGGCCTCCCGGACCGTGTGGGTCCACCTCGACCCCGACTGCCCGCGCCCCGAGGCGCGAACCGGGTTCTCCATCCCGCACCTCGACACCTGGATCCTCGACCCTGCCAACCAGGCCACCGTGCTGCGGCACCTGCTCATCCTGATCCTGGACTGGACCCGCGCCGGTGCCAAGCCGTCCTACGACGTGCCCGCCATGCGGCAGTTCACCAAGTGGGCCCAACACCTGGGCGGCTTCCTCGCTCACCACGGTGTGCCCGGGTTCCTGGCCAACGCCGAGGAGTCCCGCGAACTGGACGACGACCACGCCGAATGGCGCGCCTTCCTGATCCAGTGGGCCAACCTCTACCCCAAGGTCTACGTCGAGGGTAAGGGCCTGCAACCTCGACGCCTCGGCGCGACCGCGCTCCGCAGAAGCGCTGAACCAGAGGTGGGGCCGGATCCCTGGGACGGCACTTTCCCCACCACCAGCACCGGCCGCCCCCTCTCGGTCAAGGCCCTCGGAAAGCGCCTCTCCGGCCAGATCGGCCGGTGGCGCGGCGACATCGTGCTGCGCTCCGAGATCGACCCTGCATCCAACTCCCGGACCTACTGGATCGAACGCGAAGGAGACAAAGAGACGCCCGCCGACCAGCCCGCCGCGAGCCCTGACGAGACACCAAAACTCCTCTGAGACCTCAAAACCAAACCCGGCAAACCCGGAAACCCGGGAAACCACCTCTGACTAGGGGATTTAACTTCCGGGTTTGCCCTCCGGGTTAACGG
>NZ_JBHVKN010000132.1:0-13846 GCF_042798075.1 Nocardioides sp. NPDC057772 | reverse complement strand
GCGCTGCACGGCGCGGACCAGGCGCCTGGGCACGTCGTAGGTCTGTCCGTCGACAGTCACGGGCACGAGGGCGACCGGGGTCGCCTTCCAGCTCGACCGGCGGTGGCGGGTGTTGCTGCGCGACATCTTGCGCTTGGGTACGGCCATGGCAGCCTCCTTCTGGTGGTGGTTGACGGTCCGGGTCAGGCGGCACGGCCGATGGGGCCGAGCCAGTCCTCGAGCCCATCCCAGGACTCCTCCCAGATCTGACCGCGCTGGGCGATCTCCTGGTCGGTGAGCAGAGCGCGCTCGAAGGCGCGCGGGATCTCGTCGGCCTCGTCGTCGATGCCGACCACGACGATCCGGGTGAGCCGATCGGTGCGGCCCCACTTCTGGGTCGACCCGACGCTCGCCTGACCGCCGGCGCCGTCCCACACGCAGATGTCGTCGGGTCGGGTGGGCACCCAGAAGCAGCCCCGCGAGCGGCGCGGGCCACCGCCGAGGATCTCCAGCTCGTCCTGGAACCGGATGGGGTGGATCGGCCGGTCGGAGCGCAGGTCGAGCCGCCACGCACCGCCCTCGGGAACCGGCGGCAGCTCGTTGCGGCGCACCTCGGCGACCCATGCCTCCACCGCATGATGGCGGTGCACGCCGGCGACCAGGCCGGCGGCGTCCAGGAGCGAGGGATCGGTCACCACCGGCGTACGCGGCCGGGCGAGGGTCGCCACCAGCGACCGCTCCTCCGGCTCGGGGGTCTCGGTGATGCAGACGACGTCGGCGTACTCGACGATCGCGCTGGCGACCTCGGCGACGCCGCGGCGGTCGTCCTCGGAAGTGGCGAGACCACGCTCGTCGAGCAGGTCGGGGCCGAGCAGGTCCTCGGCCACCGTCGTACCCTCGAGCGCCGCGACGACGGCGGAGATGCTGATGTGCGGCGCCATCCGCGGTGACCAGGCGAGCACACGGCAGACCTGGACCGCCTCGGCGGCGACCGGCAGGCAGGCCACGATGCTGCCCCAGCGACCCTGCGCGGCGAGCCGCTCGAGCGTCGGCACGATGTCCTCGCGGATCGCACAGGCGACGCAGGCGTGGGCGAGGTTGATCTCCTCGTGCTCGATCACGCCGGTGACGTCGCTGACGACGCGGGTCAGGAGCTGGCGCTCGGGATCGATGATGTGGCGGACCGTGACCGCGTCGGGGAGGCCGAACTGCAGCGAGATGGTCGCCGAGAGCATCGCGCCCTCCTCCACCCCGCCCACCAGGATCACCGGCACCTTGGGACGCGACAGGTTGCGGGGCGACCGCGGACGTGGCGCGGTCATCAGCCGCGTCCGTAGCGGCGCTTGAACCGTTCGACCCGTCCTTCGGTGTCGACCACGCGGCCGCGGCCGGTCCAGAACGGGTGGCTGGCGCTGGAGACGTCGACATCGACGACCGGGTAGGTCTCGCCGTTCTCCCAGGTGACCCGCTCGTGGTCGTCGGCGAGACGCTCGACGAGCGTCGACCGCATCAGGAAGAGCTTGTCCGCCGAGCGGTCGCGGAAGACGACCGGCCCGGAGACGGGGTGGATGCCTTGCTTCATGGGACCTCCCGTTGTGGTTAATGATAACGATTCTCATCTTAACCACAACGGGGCCTCAATTCACATCGGGGCGAGACTCACCCCTCGGTGGTGTGGGTGTGCATGCGTACGCCGTCGCTGTTGAAGATGCTCAGCACCTGCGCCGGGCGCGGGCCGGTCGCGAACATCGCGTGCGGCACCCGGGTGTCGAACTCGGCGGCTTCGCCACGGGTCAGCACCAGGTCACGATCGCCCAGCAGCAGCCGCAGCTTCCCGGAGATGACATAGAGCCACTCGTAGCCGTCGTGCACCCGTGGCTCCGGCACCTCGGTCACCGGCTCGTAGGTGATCTTGAAGGTGCTCACCGGTGACCCCTCGGGGCTCAAGGGCGCGATCTCCATGCCCTCGCGGCGGACCACCGGCCGGCGCACCCGCGGGTCCGGCACCGACGGCGTCACCAGGCTGTCGAGCCCGACACCGAGGTGGCGGGTCAGCGGGATCAGCAACTCCAGGCTCGCCTGCCGCTTGCCCGACTCGAGGCGGGACAACGTGCTCGGCGACATCTCCGCCTTCGCAGCCAGCTGCTCCAGCGTCCATCCCTTGCTATGGCGGATCGCCCGGATCCGCGGGCCGACCTGCTTGAGCTCGTCGATCATGTGCTCCATCTCCCATTTGCCATTTCAGCAAGAACTCTTGCCGTTCTTTCATTGTGCCACTGAACTGGATGACATGAACACACACACCGAACACCTTGACGTGATCGTCATCGGCGGCGGCGCCGCCGGACTCTCCGCCGCCCTCATGCTGGGCCGCTCCCGCCGTCGGACCCTCGTGATCGACTCCGGCTCCCCTCGAAACCGCTTCGCGGCGCACATGCACGGCGTTCTCGGTCACGAGGGCATCGACCCCGCCGAGCTGCTGCGCAAGGGACGCGAGGAGCTGGCTGCGTACGACATCGGGATCCGGCCGGGCCGGGTCGCCCGCCTCGAGGAGACCGACGACGGTGTGAGCGTCCTCCTGGACGACGGCGAACGGCTCGCGGCGCGGGTCGCGATCGTGGCGACCGGGGTCACCGACGATCTTCCCGACATCCCCGGCCTCGCCGAGCGTTGGGGCAGCACCGTGCTGCACTGCCCCTACTGCCACGGCTGGGAGGTGCGCGACCGGCGGCTCGGCGTGCTGACCACCTCCCCGCTCGGCATGCACCAGGCTCAACTGATCCGCCAGTGGAGCGACGACGTCGTGGTCTTCACCGCCGGACTCGGACCGATCGAGGAGACCGAGGAGAAGCGGCTGCTCGCCCGTGGGATCACTCTCGTCCCCGACCCCGTCGTCGAGGTCCTCGGTGAGGGCGACCAGGTCACCGCGGTGCGTACCGCCGACGGGTCGACCATCGAGGTGGGCGCCATCTTCACCGCCGGCACCCTGCGCCCGCACGACGACTTCCTGACCCACCTGGGCCTCGATCGCGCCGACAGCCCGGTCGGCAGCTTCCTCGCCGTCGACGCGACCGGCAAGACCAGCAGCGACCGGATCTGGGCGGTCGGCAACGTCTCCAACCCGATGGCCAACGTCCCGATCAGCATGAGCGCCGGCGCCATGGCCGGCAGCTTCGTGAACATGAAGCTGGTCACCGACGACTTCGACCGCGCCGTGTCCGAACCCGCCGGGCTGAGCGACCCGGTGGACTTCTGGCAGGAGAGGTACGCCGGCAGCGACCGGATCTGGTCCGGCAAGGTCAACGCGGTGCTCGGTGACATCGCCGCCGGTCTCGAGCCCGGCACCGCGCTCGATCTGGGCTCCGGCGAGGGCGCCGACGTCATCTGGCTGGCGCAGCACGGCTGGCAGGCCACCGGCATCGACATCTCCGACAACGCCGTCGGCCGCGGCCGGGAGGCAGCGCTGGCCGCTGGGCTGGGCGAGGAGGAGGCCCGGTTCGTCGTCTCCGACCTCTCCGACCCGGCGGTGCTGGACCGAGGCTACGACCTGGTCACCGCCAGCTTCTTCCACTCCCCCGTGGAGCTGCCCCGCACCGACATCCTGCGTCGGGCGGCCGGGTTGGTGAACGTCGGTGGCCACCTGCTGATCACCTCGCACGCCGCCGCGCCGCCGTGGGCCGACGCGTCCGCCCACGAGCACACCTTCCTCGACGCCAAGGAGGAGCTCGAGGCGCTCGACCTGCCCGAGGACGCCTGGGAGACCGTCGTTCTCGAGCACCGGCACCGTGCGGTGACCAGCCCGTCGGGCGAGCCGTCCACGCTCGAGGACGCGGTGCTCTTGCTCCGCCGCCGCGGCTCCTGATGGCAGTCACACCAGCCCCATGGATACCCGGTTGACCGGGGAAACCTGGGCTTGACGGGCACTGAAACACCCACCAAGCCCAGGGATACCCGGTCAACCGGGTATCCCTAGCCCCGCCGCCGAGGCGGATCGCCCGGCGTCAGGCCGCGCCGCAGCTCTCGGTGAGGTACTCGCCGAGACGCTCGTAGGCGAGGTTCTGGGCCACGCTGCGCTCGAGCGGGTCCTCGCCCCGCCCGGTGCGCAGCGCGTCCTCGATCATCATCCGCACACCCTCGACAGCGGCGGCTGGCGTGCCTTCCGGGACGCCCATCGACTGCAGGCTCGTGGCCGCCAGCCCCAGCGCCGTCTCGTTCTCGTCGTTCGGCGTGGACATCTGGGCCGCGTGGGCGTTCGCCATGGTCTGTACGGCACCGCAGAACTCCTCCAGGGACGCGACCGGCCCGGAGGCGACCGGGGCCGCGGACGATCCCGCCCCGGACGGAGCGGCCGCTGGCGCGTCGGAGCCGCCGAGGTCGCGGGTCAGCACCACGACGCCGATCGCGACCGCGATCAGCACGCCGACCACGAGCGCGCGTGGCGTGTGCGGCAGCCGGTCGCGCCAGGTCGGCTCACGCTGTGCCGCGGCCCGTCGGGCGGGGTTGCCGGAGCGTCTCGGGTCGCCCACTCGCTGACGCTCGCTCACTGGTAGGTGTTGGCCGGAGCCTCGCGCGGCTCGACCGAGGAGGCCTCGATGGCCGTCTCCGACTTGCCGCCCGGCGCGGTGCCCTCGACCCAGCGCCCGGTGACCGCGACCCAGGAGTCGCGCTCCGGGGCGTCGTCGTAGTCCTCGACCCGGACCCGCGAGGCGCTGGCGTCGGCGGCGCAGCAGGCGATGGCGATGCGGGTGACGTACCAGTTGCCCTTCTCGTCGGTGCTGACGAAGCCGGTGAGGCGAACGTCGCGGTCCTTGATCGTGGCTCCGTCGTCGACCCCGGCACGCCACATGAACTCGGCGACCTCGACGTCGACCGGGCCGTCCGATGCGGGCAGCGGAAGGATCTCGGCGTCGGGAGCGGCCGCGACCGGGTCGTCGGCACGGCGCTCGGCGAGATAGGCGCCCAGCGACGGCGGACTGGCGACGAAGACGATCACCCCCGGCAGGATCGCCAGCCAGGTCATCGCCGGGACCTTGTGGCTGTGTGCCTCATGCCCTTCGTGCCCGTCGTCGTCATCCTCCGGCTCCGGACGCAGCAGCATCCACAGCGTCAGCCCGAGCAGCACAACGCCGGTGGCGACCAGCGGCCACTTCATCCAGTCGGTGACGTACCTCAGATAGCCGTCGCCGAGCGAGAGCCGCAGCAGGACAGCCCCGAGAAAGCCGACCACCAGGGCCTGCGTTGTTCTGGTCACAGCAGCCACCATCCGATGCCGACGGCGGAGGCGACCGCCGTGATGATCACCAAGGGTACGAAGCGCAGGGCGAAGCCCATGCCGAACTGGCCGGCCTCCATCGAGGCGAGCTTGATGTCCATCGCCGGGCCGACGACGAGGAAGACCAGCTTCGCGGTGTCGGAGAAGGCGGTGAACGAGGCGGCGACGAAGGCGTCGGACTCTGAGCAGAGCGCCACGACGAAGGCGAACAGCGCCAGCGTGGCGATCCCCAGCACCGCCTGACCGGCGACCGTGTTCACCACCGAGCGGGGTACGAAGGTGTTGACCGCCGCGGCCAGCATGGCGCCCAGCACCAGGAAGCCGGAGGCGTGCAGGAAGTCGTGGGTGACGTTGCCGAGGAACGACCGCTCGTGGGCGTGCACGTCACGGCCGAGGTTGGTGAGCCGCTCGAGGAGCAGCTTGCCGCGGGCCATCATGATCCAGCCGACCGCCACCGCCGTGATCAGCGAGGCCAGGAACCGGGCCAGCACCATCATCGGCTGTCCGGGGAAGGCCACCGCGGTCGAGACGAGCACCGCCGGGTTGACCGCCGGCGCGGCCAGCAGGAACGTCAGCGCAACCGCCGGTGCGACGCCGCGACGGATCAGCGAGTTCGTCACCGGCACCGCGGCGCACTCGCAGCCTGGCAGCCCGATCCCGGCCAGGCCGGCGACCGGGACGCCGAGCACCGGGCTCTTCGGCACGATCTTGCTCAGCGCCTTCTCCGAGAGGAACGTCGAGATCACGGCGCTGAGCAGCACCCCGCCCAGCAGGAACGGCGCCGACTGCACCACGATGGCCACGAAGATCGTGCCCCAGGTGTTGAACAGGTCGTGGTCCAGCAGCGGCAGCAACCAGCGCTGGGAGAGCAGGATGACCAGCAGGACGATCGCGACGACCTCTGTCTGCCCCAGCCTGAACCCAGGCTTCTGCGCCGCCCGCTCCGGGGCCTTCGTGCTCATGACGCGAGTGTTTAGCACAGCCCGATGACGACCGGGTAGTGCCTCGCCGACTCGGAATGGTTCCGGTTAGGCTTTTGCCTGAGTCACCAGCTGGACTTGGTGATCCCCGGCAGATGCCCCTTGTGCGCGAGCTCGCGGAACCGGATCCGCGACACGCCCGCCTTGCGCAGGTATCCCCGCGGCCGGCCGTCGACCTGGTCGCGGTTGCGCAGGCGTACGGGCGAGGAGTCGCGCGGGAGACGGGACAGCGCGCGGACGGCCTCGGCCTGCTCGGCCGAGCTCGGCTCGGTGGCGCGGATCTGCTCCTTGAGGGCAGCCCGGCGCTCGGCGTACCTCTCCACGATCTCGCGACGCTTGGCCTCGGCGGCGATCTTCGACTTCTTGGCCATCAGACCTTCTCCCCTCGGGCGCGCATCTCGGCGACGACGGCGTCGATGCCGCGTACGTCGATCTGCTTGATCGCGTTGGTGCTGAGCCGCAGGGTGACCTTCCGGCCCAGGCTGGGGACGTAGTAGGTCTTCTTCTGCAGGTTCACCTCCCAGCGCCGCCGGGTCGCCTTCTTGGACCAGGGACGGTTGTTGCCGAAGCCGGGGCGGGCACCGGTGACCTGACACGTGCGTGACATGAGAGCCTTTCGTGTTATTGGGAATCATTCCCAGTATGACACACGGCATGGGTGCTGCTGCACACGGGATCCATACCGATACCGACTAACATGTGGCTCATGGCACCAACCCAGCAGGTCAAGCGGCGCGCAACCAACCAGGGCGCCGCGGTGAAGGAGGCTCTCGCCGCCGAGGACACCTTCCGCAGCGCCCAGGACGTCTACGCCACGCTGCGAGCCAACGGCGAGAAGATCGGCCTCTCCACGGTCTACCGCCACCTGCAGATCTTCGTCGACGACGGCCTCGCCGACGTGATCCACAAGCCCGACGGTGAGTCCACCTACCGACTGTGCGGCGACGCCTCCACGACCCATCACCACCACCTGGTCTGCCGCAGCTGCGGCAAGGCCGTGGAGATCGAGGGCCCGGCCGTGGAGACCTGGGCCGACAAGGTGGCGGCGCAGAACGGCTTCACCGACGTCAACCACACCGTGGAGATCTTCGGCCTCTGCGCCGCCTGCGCCTCCGCCTGAGCCAACCCCGGGTCGACCCCGGTCAAGCCCGGGTCAGCTGCGCCTGCCCACCGCGCCGAGCGCGGCATCGACCAGCAGGAACCCGACGAGGGTCACGCCCAGCATCGGCACGAACCAGCCGACCACGCCGATGATCGCGACGAGAGCCACGAGCATGGGCCAGGGCAGTCGTCGCCACGCCCCACGCGGTGCCGGCCGGCCGAAGCGGAGCCCGCCCGCTCCGCGCGGGCGCCGCAGCCACCACATCCGGTAGCCGAGCATCGTCATCACGATCAGTCCGATCGCCAACGCCGCCAGCGCGAGCTGGTTGACGATGCCGAACAGGATGCCCATGTGCGCGCCGATGACCCAGTCGGTCAGCTTGGCCATCACCGGCCAGTCGGCGAAGTCGACCCGGTCCAGCGTCTTGCCGGTGGCGGGGTCGACGCTGATCGCGTCGTAGGCGGTCGGCCAGTCGCGCTTGTTCTCCGCTGCTGTCCAGGCGCTGGATCCGTCGGCCGGCGGGACGAGGTAGAGCGGATCCCCGAGGCCTGCTTCACGTGCGGCGGCGAGCACCCCGTCGGCACCGACTCCCGCCGTGAGGACGGCATCCGGGTCAGCGGCGCCTGCCGCGCCCCCGGCCGAGCCGTGATCGGCATGCTCGTCCGCGGAACCGCCGGTGTGCAGGGACGTCGCCGGCGTCGGCTCGGTCCAGGACAGGGCCGTACGCACATCGCCGATGTTCGCGCCGGCGTAGCGAGACCAGGTCAGCCCGGAGACCGAGAGCGCGAGTACGCCGAGAAGAACCCAGACGCCGATCACGGCGTGCCACGACATCACCCGGGAGCGTCCCGCGGCGGCCAGGTCAGGAGTCACCAGCCGACGCACACGCCGATCACGGCGCCGCCTGCCTATCCACAGCAGCAGCCCGCCGAGGGCGACCACCCACAGCCAGCTCGCGGCGAGCTCGCTGTAGTGGCGTCCGACGGCCCCCAGGTGCAGATTGCGGTGCAGCTCGTCGAGCCACGCTCGGAACCCGAGCCACTGCCCGTAGCTGCGTACCTGGCCCTCGACGCCGGCGGTATAGGGATTGACGAAGACCGACATCGCGTAGTCCGCGGGCACCGACTCGTCGGTGAAGACGACCCGGGTGCTGCGATCGGCGGCGGGTGGCACGTCGATGCGGAGGATCTCGCCGTCGGGATGGCTCGCCCGAGCGGCAGCGACCTGATCCGCGAGCGCCAGCCGCTTGCCCGCCGCGGTGACGTGGGTCAGGTCGTGATAGGCGATCTGCTCGACCTGCGGGGCGATCGTGTAGAGCAACCCCGTCACCGAGGCGACCAGGATGAACGGGGCGACCAGCACCCCGGCGTAGAAATGCACCCGCAGCACGAGTGGACGGATCGTCGGCCACCAGCCGACGGTCTTCGGCTCGGTCTTCGGCTCTGTCTTGGGTTCGGTCTTGGGTTCGGTATCGGGCTCGGCTGTGTTGATGCGGAGCTGGGTGGGAGCGGTCATTCGAAGCTTCTCTTCTCGCGAGTTTTCGGGTACGCAAGGCAGCCACCGGGACTCGCCCGGTGGTGCTCGCAGTGGGATCTCAGAGGCCGGCCGGCCTCGGCGGTCCCCTTCGCGGAGAGACATCGGCCCACATGGCCGGTCGCGGGAGGAGCTGCCCGGCCTCGGCGAGCAGGCGCCCGGTGACCGCGACCCGGGGCATCGAGAGGCGGCGTACCGCCACGGCGAGGGCACGGCGGTGCAGCACCCAGACGAGCACCGACAGCACCGCGGCGCAGGTGTGGGCCAGGAGCATCGAGCCGCTCTCGGCGCCGAGCGGGCTGCCGAGGGCGTGCTGGTGCTCGGCAGCAGGGCTCACGGAGAACGCCGCAAAGACCTCGTGGAGGCCGAGCTGGGACAGCCCTGCCATGACCGCGCCGCCGAGGAGCCCGACCCGGTGCTGCAGCACCGCGACGCCGGCGCCGAAGACCGCCAGCGCGGAGGCGGCCAGCCAGCCGGCGCCCGGCAGGGTGCCACCGGCGGCCAGGTGGGCCAGCGCCGCGCCGGTGGTGATCTCGAGGGTGGCGAGCAGGGACAGCCACACGCTCCCGCGCCTCGGCCTCACCACTCGCAGCTCCACGCGCAGCACCGTATCCCGGACCGCGAGCTCAGAGTTCGCCGGCGTTGCCCTCGACGAGGAAGGTCGGGCCCTGACCCTGGTCCTCGTCGTCGGTCGGGATCACCGGACTGACGGGCGTGCACACGAGCGTGCGCACCTCGCAGGTGACGACCTGCTGTGCGCGCAGCACGTCGTCTGCGTTCGCGTCGATATGCTGCGCGACGCCGAAGAACGTCTCCTCGTCGCTCCAGCCCGCCAGCGTGAAATGATCCCAGGGGGCGTCGATCGCGCGTCGGCTCCCGGTCGATGCGTCGTACGCGACCGCCTTGGTGGGCCACTCGGTGGTGTCGAAGATCGTGCTGCGATCCGGTGAGAGCAGACCCACCCCCGACAGCCCGGTGTCAGCCAGCTCTCGGCGCTGACCCTCTCCTTCGAGATGGACATGGAAGCCGTCCGGAAACAGGGTCTCGGCGTAGCCGACGTAGACCTCCCCGTCGGGCCCTCGGCTTGCCTCCGTGGTCGAGCCGTCGGCCAGATCGATGGTGGTGTCGTCGAAGAAGAGTCGCTCGTTGCTGACCCCGACCAGCAAAGGCATGGTCTCGCTGTAGAGATCCTCCAGGTCGGCGTCGCCGTCGGGCTCTTCGTCAGGCGTCCGGTAGAGCTGCTCACCCGTGCGGGTGTCGAACGCCGCCACCTGGAGCACATGGGTGCCGAACTCGTCGGTCGGACCGCGCGACTGGTCGACGGTCGCGAACACCGACCGGTCGGCCGACACGGCCAGGTTGCTCCACCCCACCTTCTCGACCTTCTCGGTCTCGCCCTCGGCGCTGGTGAACCACAGCGTCTGGCCACGCATCCAGTAGACGCCGGTCGCGCCCAGCACGAACTGGTCCACGCGATCACCCAGGTCGACGCTCCGCTCCCCCACATGCAGGGTGCCGTCGGCATACCAAGCCGGGGCTGTGGCATCCCACGTGCTGGGCCCGACAGGCAGTGAGAAGGGCTCCTTGCCACCGGCACTCGCGGTCGTGCTCCCACACCCGGCCAGCGAGAGCGAGACCAGTGCGCCGGCGACAGCGGCTCCGCGCAGGTTCACGTCGCCTGCTGGACGGGGGTGTGGTTGCGCGCCAGGAGCCAGATCATGGTGCCGTAGCAGGCGATGCGCAGGGCCCAGCCGAGACCGGTGCGGAGGATCCCCAGGGCGAGGATCGCCCAGTCACGGTCGATCGCCCCGCTCCAGGCCAGGAACCAGATCGGACCCTGGATCGCCGCACCGATCGCGCCGGGGGCCAGGAAGAGCCAGGTGAGCCGCGTGCACAGCTTCACGATCTGCTTGTCCTGGTGCCACTCCAGCGGGTCGCCACTGGCGACACCGATGAAGAAGCCAAAGATCGGCCAGCCGATCAGGCACAGCCCACCGACGACGACGGTGTAGCCGAGGCTGATCAGGATGCCGGGCAGGAAGTAGGCCAGCGCCTGCTCCTCGGCCGAGCCGCCCATCGACTGGGCCAGCCGCACCACGGCAAAACCGATGAGGATGCCGAAGATCGCGTTGCCGACGTACTGCAGGCTGGAGCGCTGCACCAGCCGCACGACCAGGAAGACCGCCGCGGTCGCGGCCGAGGCGATCAGCGCGATCTTGAGGTCCTTGACCAGCAGCCAGGCGATGGTGAACACGAGCCCGGGCACACCGGCCTCGAGCATGCCGCGCACACCGCCGAGCCCGGCGGACATCTGGCGGCGTACGACCGCCTCGACGGTGTCGACCGTCGGATGGTTGTGGTCGTGGTGCTGGTCGGCACGGTCGTCGGCAGAGCCGTCGGCAGGGGTCTCAGAGGTGGGGCTCACGTGTGGTTGGCTCACTCGTTGGGGTCCGGTATCAGCTCGTAGCGTGGATTGAACATGATGCGCTGGCCGTCGGTGCGGCCGATACGGCCCTGCACCTGCAGGGAGCGGCCCGGGTTGATCCCGGCGATGCGCCGGCGGCCCAGCCAGATGAGCGTCAGCGTGCCGGAGCCGTCGAACAGCTCCGCCTCCAGCGCCGGGACGCCCCCGCGCGGTCGCAGCGTGATCGTACGCAGCGTCCCGCGCAGCCGCACCGACTCACGGTCGGGCGCGTCGGCGATGGAGGCGACATCCTTGGCGACGTAGGCCGCCCGGATCTCGCTCGCGTCGATCGAGGCCGTATTGGCCCACTCGCTGAGCTTGGCGCGCAGCCGACCCTTGGACACTACCGGCTCACTTCTCGACGCGACGCGCGTTGGGTGGCAGCTTCACCTCGAGTGCCTCGCCCTTCGGCTTGGCCTCGGCGCCGCGGCGCACCACGACCTGCTCGAGGAGCTTCTCCCACTCCTTGCCCGCGGTCGGTTCCATCGCCGGGCGGCCGAGCATGGTCGCGCGGAGCATCCAGCGCGGGCCGTTGACCCCGATGATGCGGGTCTGCTGGACGGCCGGCTGGCCGTCGGGCAGCTTGACCTTCATCTGGGTGATCAGCTCGGTGCCCCACGGGCCCTCGAGGTCGGCCGTCGCGCCGCCGCGCTGCTGGACGTCCTGGCGCAGCATCGGCAGCGACTCGGTCCACAGGTCGCCGTTGCGGGGCGCGGCGAAGGCGCGCAGCTCCATGGCACCGTCGTCGGCGGTCAGCATCACGGCCGCGATCTGGCCCGACTTCTCGTCCACCTGCAGGCGCAGCTCCTTGCCGGGCGCCGGGGCGATCATCATCGAGCCGAGATCCACCCAGTCGCCGGTGATCAGTCCCTCGGGGGCCGAGTCGATGTCGAACGGGCCGATCTCGGGAGCGGCCGGCACCGGCCGCTCGTCGGCCACGGGCCGCTCATCGACCGATGCAGACGGCTCTCCCCGGTGGGAGGGCGTGGACTTGCGACGGAACTTCACGACCATCTGCTTTCAGGTTGCGGTGGATCTTCGAGGAGACTTATCTAACACTGATCGCTCAGCGGCTGGAGAAGCCCCCGGTAGAACCGTATCCCCCGTCTCCACGAACGGACTCGGGCAACTCGGAGACCTCGACGAAACGAGCCTGCTCGACGCGCTGGATGACCAGCTGGGCGACCCGGTCGCCCCGGCGCAGCTCGATGGGCTCGACGGGGTCGAGGTTGACCAGCGCGACCTTCACCTCGCCGCGGTAGCCGGCGTCGACGGTGCCGGGGGCGTTGACGATGGAGAGCCCGTGCTTGGCCGCCAGGCCGGAGCGTGGGTGCACCAGGCCGACGTAGCCCTCTGGCAGCGCCATCGCGATCCCGGTCGGCACCAGGGCACGCTCCCCCGGTTTCAGGGTCACGTCGACGGTCGTGCGGAGGTCGGCTCCCGCGTCTCCCGGATGGGCGTACGCAGGTGGCGGCAGCTCCGCGTCGAGACGTACCAGGGCTACTTCGAGGTCAGACACATCCCGCACCTTAGATGCTTTGAGGCTCACCCGATTCGTGACTGGCTTGACCGGCGTGAAAAACTCACGATTCGTGAGCACCCCGGCGTACGACGAGCGACTGACCGTGCCGCTGAGGTGGTGGGTCCAGGGCGTCATGTTCCTGGCGACCCTGTGGATCGCGGTCATCCTGTGGGTGCCGGCCGCGCTCGCCTGGGGCATCACCGCCGCGACCGTCGGTCTGTTCGCGCTTGCCATGATCGTCTACGGCAACGCCAGGATCACGATCGCCGACGGCGTCCTGCGCGCCGGCCCGGCCCGGATCGAGGCACGCTTCCTCGGCGAGGCGATTGCGCTCGACGAGACCGAGTCACACCATCTCGCGGGCCGCGACGCCGACGCCCGGGCGTACCTGCTCCTTCGTCCCTACCTCAAGCGCGCGGTGCGGGTCGCCATCGAGGACCCCGCCGACCCGACGCCCTACTGGCTGCTGTTCACCCGCCACCCGGTGGCGCTCGCGAAGACGGTCAACGCGCTCCGAGCGAGTCTCTGAGCGAGTCTCTGAGCGAGTCTCTGAGCGAGTCTCCGGACGGCATCCTCGCGGACATGGCCTAGGCTCGATACATGTCCAAGTCCAACAAGGCTGGGTCTGATTCCGGAGCGAAGGGCGACAAGGTCTGGGCGATCATGGCCCTCGTCAGCGGAATCGGGGCCGCCAAGGTCACCAACAAGCTCCTCTCCACCGGCTGGAAGGCGTCCACCGGACGCAAGCCACCGGCCAATCCGGCCGACCCCGACGTACGCCTCCTGGAGGCCGTGCTCTGGTCGGCTGCCACCGGCGCCACCGTCGCGCTCGCGCGGATGTTCGCCCAGCGCCGTGCGGCGAACTACTACGTGAGGTCGGTCGGTCGGTTGCCTAAGCAGCTGGAGAAGGACGAAGTCCTGAGGTAGCAAAGAAGGCCGTACGGAGTCCGTGCGGCCTTCTGCTTGTCAGTCCGGCTTGCGCCGGGCTTTCCGC
>NZ_JBHVKN010000131.1:0-13860 GCF_042798075.1 Nocardioides sp. NPDC057772 | reverse complement strand
ACAGTCCGCGCTTTTACTAGACGATGACACCTTGTGAATCGTTCACGAGGTGTCATCGTCTAGTAAAAGCGCCGTGCTTCATGCGCCGACGATGTGCTTCAGCTCTCCCAAGCCGTCGATCCGATAGGTGGCCTGGGAGAACTCCTGGGTGCTGGTGAAGTCGTTGTGTACGACCGCGCAGTCGATCCCAGCCGCGACGGCCGACCTGAGGCCAGCCGCTCGAGCCTGCTCCCAGGTCCCCAGGCCCTGGCTCATGTCCCGGAGATACCGCTCCTGGTCCAACGTCACACCGATCGCAGCCAAGGCTCGTGCCCCGGCCCTGAAGTACCAGGGCTCGGTGTCCACCAGGACACCGTCATGATCGAAGAGGATGTACCCGCCGATTCTGACGGACTACCCGAACGTCTCCTCGTGGACCACCGTCGAGAGCGGTGAGCGGTGGCGCCAGCCGAAGCGCTCCAGGTCGGGGACATCGGGCAGACCCTCGACATGACCGACGCAGAGCCAGGCGACGGGACGTACACCTTCGGGCATGCCGACCAGGTCGCGCAGGAACTCCTCGCGGTAGAAGCTGACCCAGCCGACGCCGAGGCCCTCGGCGGTGGCGGCGAGCCAGAGGTTCTGGATGGCGCAGACGACCGAGTAGAGGCCGGCGTCGGCGATCGCGTGGCGGCCGAGGACGTTGGGGCCACCGCGGCTCGGGTCGTAGCCGACCACGATGCCCAGCCCGGACTCGCGGATGCCCTCGATCTTGATCCGGGAGAACGTCTCCGCGCGCTCGCCGGACAGCGTGGCGGCGAAGGTGTCGCGCTCGGTCGCGACGTGCGCGTGGAAGCGCTCGAGGCGGTCGGCGTCGCGTACGAGCACGAAGTCCCACGGCTGCGACATCCCGACGCTCGGGGCGGCGTGCGCGGCAGAGAGGACGCGCTCCAGTACGTCCGGAGCGACCGGCTCACCGGTGAACTCGGCGCGGGTGTCGCGGCGGCGGTTGATGGCGTCGTAGAGGTCCATCAGGCACGCACCCGGGCAGCGTCGTAGAGGAACGACTCGCCACCGTCGCGGGCCAGCGCGGGCCCGGCGAGGATGACGGCGGCCTGGCGCAGGCCGGCCTCCTCGACCGCGTCGGCGATCGTCGCGACCGTCCCGCGCAGCACCAGCTCGTCGGGCTGGCTGGCGCGGTAGACGACCACGACCGGGCACTGCGGACCGTAGAACGGCAGCAGCTCGGCCATCAGCTCGCGGGTGCGCCGGATCGCCAGGTGGAGCACCACCGTGGCACCGGTGGCGGCGTACGCAGCCAGCGACTCCCCCTCCGGCATGGCCGTCGACCGGGCCTGGGTGCGAGTGAGGACCACCGACTGGGCCACCAGCGGGACGGTGAGCTCCCGTCCCACCAGCGCGGCTGCCGCCGCGTAGGCCGGCACCCCGGGCGTCACGTCCCACGGCACCTCGGCGACGTCGAGGCGCCGGGTCTGCTCCGCGACGGCCGAGTAGACCGACGGATCGCCGGAGACGAGGCGTACGACCTGCTTGCCGTCGCGGTGGGCGGCCACGATCGCGCCGACGATCTGGTCGAGGTCGAGCTTCTGGGTGTCGACCAGCTCGGCCTCGGGGCTGCAGTGCGCCAGCACCTCGGGGTCGAGGTAGGTGCCGGGGTAGAGCACGACGTCGGCAGCCTCGAGAAGGCGGGTCGCGCGTACGGTGAGCAGGTCGGCGGCGCCGGGGCCGGCGCCTACGAAGTGGACGGTCTGCTGGGTGGTCTGCTGGATGGTCTGCTGGATGGTCACAGCACGAACCTCGGCGTCCAGACCTGCCCGGCCGCGGTCACCCGGGTCGAGCTCGCCCCCACGATGACCAGGCACTTCATGTCGATGGTCGCCGGATCCAGCTCTCCGAGGGTGGTCACCGTCAGCGACTCCTCGGCCCGCCCGACGTCGCGACCGACGATGACGACGGTGTCGGGCTTGCGCTGCTCGAGGAGTACGTCGCGAGCCCGGCCGATCTGCTCGGTGCGCGAGCGCGAGGCGGGGTTGTAGATCGCCAGCACCAGGTCGGCGGCAGCGACCGCGCGCAGCCGGTCCTCGACGACGGACCACGGCTTGAGCCGGTCGGAGAGGGACATCACCGTGAAGTCCGCGCCGACGGGCGCGCCCGCCCGCGCCGCCACCGCCTGGACGGCGCTGACACCGGGCAGCACGGTGACGCGTACGTCGGCGTAGGCCGGGTCCGAAGCCGCCTCGAAGACGGCGGAGGCCATCCCGAAGACCCCGGCGTCGCCGCCGGAGACGACCGCGACCCGCTCCCCCGCGAGCGCCAGGTCCAGCGCGTGCCGCGCCCGGTCGACCTCGACCGTGTTGCCCGACGCGTGCCGCTGCAGCCCGGCGCGCTGCGGCACCCGGTTGACGTACGGCGCGTAGCCGACGACATGGCCGACCTCCGCCAGCACCGCACTCACCTCGGGCGTCAACCACCGGTCGGGTCCAGGCCCCAGCCCGACCACGAGCACCTCCCCGCGTGCCGCGGTCTCGACGGGCTCGGCCACCGACGACGCCGCCGAGGACGTCTGTCGCATGCGGTCTGCCGAGGCGGGAGCGGGAGCCGTGTCGCCAGGGACCACGATGAGCGAGAAGTACGGCACCGACTCCGGGTCGACGTCGGCCACCGGCAGCCAGCGCTCCTCGGGCTGCGAGGCACGCTCGACGTACCAGGCGCCCTCGAGCCGACCGGCCGCGGCCAGCGCGGAGCGAACCGCCGGGAAGGTCCGGCCGAGCTTCATGATGATGGCGGCCTCGGTGTCGGCCAGGCGCCGGGCGAGCTCGGGCTCGGGCAGGGTGCCCGGCAGCACCGTGAGCACGTCGGTCTGGCGGACCAGTGGTGTCGAGACGGCCGCGGTGGCGGCCGCGAAGGCGGGAACACCCGGCACGACGGAGGTCTCGTAGACCTCCTTGAACCGGTCGTGGAGATACATCGAGGAGCCGTAGAAGAGCGGGTCGCCCTCGGCGAGCAAGACCACGTCGCGGCCGGCGTCGAGGTGGGCCGAGAGCCGGACCGCGCAGGACTCGTAGAACTCGGCCATCGCCCCGACGTACCCGCCGGGGTGGCTCGTGGTGCCCGTCGTGACCGGGTAGCGCAGCTCCTCCTCCACCGCGTCGGCCGGGATCAGCGCGGACGCGATGCGGCGGGCGTGGGACTGCTTGCGCACGCCGGCGTGATAGGCGACCACCGGGGCCGCACCGATCAGCCGGGCTGCCTTGAGGGTGATCAGCTCGGGGTCGCCGGGGCCGATGCCGACGACGGTGAACCGTCCAGGGGTCGGGACGCTCATTCCTGCTCCTGGGCGAGTGCGTTGAGTGCGGACGAGGTCATCGCGGAGCCGCCACGGCGGCCCCGGACGGTGACGTAGGGGATGTCGATGCCGTGGTCGTCGGCGAAGGAGGCGAGCGCCTCCTTGGACTCGGCGGCGCCGATGAAGCCGACCGGGCAGCCGACGATCGCGGCCGGCCGCGGGCCGCCGTCGAGGATCATCTCGAGCAGGTGGAAGAGCGCCGTGGGGGCGTTGCCGATGGCGACCACCGCGCCCTCCAGATAGGGCTCCCACAGCGCCAGCGCGGCGGCGGTGCGGGTGGTGCCCCAGGCGCGGGCCAGCGCCGGGACCCGGTCGTCGCCGAGCATGCAGAGCACCTCGTTGTCGCGCGGGAGGCGGCTGCGGGTGACCCCGGTGGCGACCATCGTCGCGTCGCACAGGATCGGTGCGCCAGCCTCCAGCGCGCCGCGCGCGGCCTTCACCAGGCCGGGGTGGATGTCCAGGTCGGCGGCGAGATCGACCTGGCCGCTGCCGTGGATCATCCGGACGGCGAGCCGCTCGGCGTCCGCGGGTACCGCGGAGAGGTCGGCCTCGCGCCGGATGGTCGCGAAGGAGTCGACGTAGATCGCCGGTCCCTGGTCGATGTAGTCGTAGCGCCGGGTCGGACGCACCGGCGGTGTGGGCACGAGTACGCCGCGCCACGGCGTCACCACGACCGCCGGCGCCCGCTCCACCAGCGCCTCGACGGCGGCCCGGTCCAGGGCGCCGTCGGTGGCCGCGACGTGCTCGCCGCCGAGCACCTCGCCGAACCCCAGTTCCGGAGCCTCCGCCGGCATCCGCGAGTCGGCCTCGACCGGCTCGACCAGCGGGCGGTCGAGCTCGGAGACGTGCCAGGGCGCCGACGGCCCCTCTCCGCGTACGTCCAGGAAGCGGGTGGCCAACGAGACCAGCCGACCAGCGGCCTCGGTGAGCGGCACGACCGGCCCGCACGAGTCGCCGACACGCAGCTGACCCTCGGCCTCCGAGAGCGCCACCAGCCCGAGGTCGCACTCGCGCGAGACCAGGTCGCCGCGGCCGTCGTCGAGCACGAAGAGGAACCGCCCGGGCAGCGCTGCCAGCCGCGGCGAGGCGCACAGCAGCCGGTCCAGCGTCGCGGCGACGCCGCGCAGGTCGGCCCGTCCCCCGGCGAGCCCGGTCTGCGGGGAGACCATCACGTTGCGTACGAGCTCGTGGGTCTGCGCCGGCACCAGACCAGTCGCCTTCAGCGCGGTGAGCACCTCAGCGGGCAGGGCACCGTCGACGGCGGGCAGCCCGCGCACCTGCAGGTTGGCGCGTCCGGTGAGATAGACGCGGCCGTCGCCGTAGGTCTCGGCGACGGAGACCAGCGACAGCAGCGAGGCGGAGGAGACGGACCCGCCGATCAGGCGCAACCGCACCAGGAGACCGTCCTCGGCCGGCCACGGACGGCCGACTCCCGGGCACCGGTCGGATCGGACTCGCGACATCAGAACACCTGCTCTGCGGTCATGTGCCCTTCCGCGGGACACGTGGTGACCTGGCGGCGGGCGCCGCCAGAGCCAGCAGGTCTTCGGACTCGGAATCGATCGGAGCGGAGCGCCTTCCCGGAGCCAGGCTCCAGTGGCTGCCCTTCCCGGGAGAAGAGCGTGCCCGCCCGTCATCCTCACCGCTGCGCGTCAGTCCCGGACTCTCACCGGGTTCCCTGACCCCATCAGGCATGGAGTACGACTGGCAGGGCGAGACTACCTGGCGTCGGCGACGAACGGACAGCCAGCCTTGCTACGACGCTCAGAACGGGTAGCGCTCGATCTCCGACTGGATCGTGACCCACTGGATGTCGCAGAAGGTGTCCATGTTGGCCGAGGTGCCGAAGTGGCCGCCGACGCCGGAGGCCTTGGCACCGCCGAAGGGGGCGACGGCCTCGTCGTCGACGGTCTGGTCGTTGATGTGCACCGCTCCTGAGGTGATCCGGTCGGCGAGCTCGAAGGCCTTGAACGGGTTGGCGGTGAGCAGCGACACCGAGAGGCCGTACTCGGAGGAGTTGATGATCTCGATCGCCTCCTTGACGCTCTCGTAGCCCACGACCGGGGCGACCGGGCCGAAGATCTCCTGACTGAAGGCCGGACTGTCCAGGGGTACGTCGGCGAGGACCGTCGGACGGTAGAAGAGCCCGTCGTGGGTGCCACCGGCCAGCAGCGTCGCACCTGCCGCGACCGTGCCCTCGACGATGTCGTGCACGCTCTTGAGCTGCCGCTCGTCGATGATCGGGCCCAGCGCGTTGGCCGGATCGGTCGGGTCGCCGACCGAGATGGCCTCGGCCTTGGCGGCCAGCTTGGTGGCGTACTCCTCCACCTTGTCCTTGGGGACCAGGTGACGACCGGTGGTCATGCAGATCTGGCCCTGGTGGAGGAAGGATCCCCAGGCGCCGGCGGAGGCCGCGGCGTCGATGTCCGCGTCGGGCAGCACCAGCAGTGCGTTGTTGCCGCCGAGCTCGAGGTGGACCTTCTTCAGCAGCGGGCCGGCGGCCTCACCGATCTTGCGGCCGGCGGCTGTGGAGCCGGTGAAGGAGATGCAGGGCACGTCCGGATGGGCGACCAGTGCGGCACCGACCTCGGCGCCTGCCGGGAGCACGTGCAGGAGCCCCTCGGGCAGCCCGGCCTCGGCGAGGATCTCGGCGAGCACGAGACCGCCGGAGATCGACGTCCGCGGGTCCGGCTTGAGCACGACCGCGTTGCCGAGCGCCAGGGCCGGAGCGACCGAGCGCATCGAGAGGATCGCCGGGAAGTTGAACGGGCTGATCACGCCGACGACGCCGACCGGGACATGCCGGCCGATCGAGACCCGCGGCTTCATGCTGCGCAGCATCTGTCCGTACGGCTGGGCCGCGAGCGCCGCGGCCGCGTTCAGCTCGGAGGTCACCAGCATCGCCTCGAAGCCGGCCTTGCCCTGGCCAGACCCGGCCTCCGGCACCAGCCAGCGGGTCAGCCGGTCGGGGTCTGCCTCGAGGATGGCGGCCGCCTTGGTCATCACCGCGGCGCGCTCGGTGTAGGGCAGCGCTGCCCAGGTCCGCTGCGTCTGCTTGGCGGTCGCGACCGCCTTGTCGAGGTCGGCGACGTCGGCCTGGCCGATCGTGGCGATGGTCTCCCCGGTCGCGGGGGCCGTCACTGCCATCGTCCCGGCGCCGCCGGGCACGAAGGCTCCGTCGAAGATCTTCTCGTCCCAGATGCTCATGACGCCCGAGGCTATGACCGGCGCCACACCCTGACCAGGCCCAGCTTCCGCCCAGCGGAAGTCAGAGCTGGACCTCGTCGCCGGCGGTCCCTGCGCTCCGCAGCTCGGCCCGGGTGACGGCCAGCTCCTCGCGTACGGCGGTGAGGTCTTCGCGCAGCGAGGTCAGGATGGCCATCATCTCGGCGTCGGACTCCTCCTCGTGCTTGGTGAGGGTCTCGACGCTCTCCATGCCGGAGACGACGACGGCGAGGAAGAGGTTGAGGACCGCGAAGGTCATCACCAGGATGAAGACGACGAAGAAGATCCACGCCGAGGGATCTTCGGCCATCACCTCGCGGGCGATGTCGGGCCAGGCCTCGCCGGTCATGGTCTGGAAGAGCGTGAACGCGCTGGTGCCGAGGTCGCCGAAGTAGTCCGGCGCGATCTCCCCATAGAGGTTGGTCGAGATGACCACCGCGACGTACATCATCAGCACCAGCAGCGCGGCGACCGAGCCCATCCCCGGCATCGCCGCGATCAGGCCGTCGACGACGCGACGCATCGAGGGGACCGAGTTGACCAGGCGCAGCACGCGCAGGATCCGCAGCGCCCGCAGCACCGACATCGGCCCGGTCGCCGGCACCAGCGCGATCGCCACGATCGCGGTGTCGAAGATGTTCCACGGGTCGAGGAAGAACTTCGGGCCGTACGCCACCAGGCGCAGCACCAGCTCTACGACGAAGACCCCGAGCAGCAGGCTGTCGAAGAGCGCCAGCTCGTGGGCCAGGTGCTCGGGCACCATCGTCTCGACGCCGAGCACCACCGCGTTGACGATGATCACGCCGATGATGATCTTCTGGAAGGTCTCGTTGTCGACCAGCGCACGCACCCGATCGCGCACCGAGACGTTGCTCGAACCCATGAACGGTTGTCCTCCTCAGACCTGGCTGCGACCCGTGACAGCGGCCCGGAGCCTACTGCACACGATCTACTGGGTCGCCAGGTGCAGCGCGAGCCCGAGACCCGCCAGACCGACCAGCCAACGCAGCGGGCGCTCGGGCGCGACCCGGACGATCGCGGGCCCCAGGAAGCCACCGAGCACGGCGCCCACGCCGAGGGCGACCGCGGCGGGCCAGTCGACCGGAGCGAAGAAGACGTACGCGACCGCGGCGGTGCCGTTGGCAACGCCCGTAGCGACGTTCTTGACCGCGTTGGTGATCGCGAGCGCCTCGGTGCGCTCGAGGACGAGGACCGCGAGCGCGATGATGCCGACGCCGGCCCCGAAGTAGCCGCCGTAGATGCCGAGCACGAACACGGCCGCGCCCCAGGCGAACCCGCGGGCGACCGTACGCCGCCGCTCGTGGCCGAGCGGAACCCGCCGCGGCGCCCTCGTGGTCGCGAGCGCTGCCGCCCAGACCCGGATCCGGTCGCGGAGCAGCAGCAGGATCGCACCGGCCCCGACGAGCCAGGGCACGACCGCCTCGAACGCCTCGGCCGGCGTGGTGAGCAGCAGGGCCGCACCGACGGCACCACCGAGGAAGGAGGCCAGGGCCAGCCAGGCGATCCGCCTACCCTGACCTCGCAGCTCGCGCCGTGATCCGGCGATGGTGCCGCCGGTGACGCCGAACATGGCCACCGTGTTGGTGACGTTGGCGACCACCGGCGGCAGCCCCGCGGCCAGCAGGGAGGGATAGCTGACCAGCGAGGCCAGACCGGCCACCGAGCCGGTCAGGCCCGCGCCGATGCCGGCGAGCAGGAGCCAGACGAGCTCAGCGGACAAGGCACGGGCGCTTGGGGTCGAACGTCCAACCCTCCACCAGGTACTGCATCGCGACGCCGTCGTCACGCACACCGAGCCCGTGCTCGAGGTAGAGCTCGTGCGCGGCCGCGACCCGGTCGCGGTCGAGCCGGATCCCGAGACCGGGGGCGGTCGGCACCGCGACGGCACCGTCGCGGATCTCCAGCGGCGACTCGGTCAGCCCCTGCCCGTCCTGCCAGATCCAGTGGGTGTCCAGGGCGGTGATCTCTCCCGGTGCGGCGGCGCCGACATGGGTGAACATCGCCAGCGAGACGTCGAAGTGGTTGTTGGAGTGGGAGCCCCAGGTCAGCCCGAAGTCGTGGCACAGCTGGGCGACGCGGACCGAGCCGGACATCGTCCAGAAGTGCGGGTCGGCCAGCGGGATGTCGACGGCGTTGGTGCGGATCGCGTGGGACATCTGGCGCCAGTCGGTGGCGATCATGTTGGTCGCCGTACGCAGACCGGTGGCGCGCTTGAACTCCGCCATGATCTCGCGCCCCGAGTAGCCGCCCTCGGCGCCGCAGGGGTCCTCGGCGTACGCGAGCACGTCGTCCTTGCCCCTCAAGAGCCGGACCGCGTCGGCGAGCAGCCAGCCGCCGTTGGGGTCGAGGGTGATCCGGGCATCGGGGAAGCGCTCGTGGAGGGCGGTCACCGCGGCGACCTCCTCCTCGCCGGCGAGGACGCCGCCCTTGAGCTTGAAGTCGGCGAAGCCGTAGCGAGCCTGGGCGGCCTCGGCGAGACGCACGACCGCCTCGGGGGTCAGCGCGACCTCCCTGCGCAAGCGCTCCCAGTCATCGGCGGCATCGGGCTCGCGCAGGTAGGGCAGGTCGGTCTTGTCGGGGTCCCCGACGTAGAAGAGGTAGCCGAGCATCGGCACCGAGTCGCGCTGCTGGCCGTCGCCGAGCAGCTCGGCGACCGGCACACCCTGGGCCTGACCTGCGAGATCGAGGAGAGCGGACTCCAGCGCGGTGACGGCATGGACGGTCGTACGCAGGTCGAAGGTCTGGGCGCCGCGGCCGCCGGCGTCGCGGTCGGCGAAGGTGTCCGAGACCTGGCGTAGGAGGCTGCGGTAGCGGGCGACGGGCTGGCCGACGAGCAGCTCGGCAGCCTCCTCGATGGTGCGCCGGATCGGCTCGCCGCCGGGGACCTCGCCGACGCCCTCGCGTCCCTCGGAGTCGGTGAGGATCGCGATGTTGCGGGTGAAGAAGGGGGCGTGGGCACCGCTGAGGTTGAGCAGCATCGAGTCGTGGCCGGCGACCGGGACGACCTCGACCTTTGCGATGGTGGTGGCGCTCATGGCAGCTGCAGCTCCCCGTCGATGCGCCGGACGAGCTGCCACGGGTTGTCGTCGCGTACGGGCTCCGGGAGGAGCGCCGCGGGTACGTCCTGGTAGGCGACCGGGCGCTGGAAGCGCTCGATCGCGAGGCTGCCGACCGAGGTGGTGCGGGAGTCGGACGTGGCCGGGAACGGACCGCCGTGGACCATGGCGTGGCCGACCTCGACGCCCGTGGGCCAGCCGTTGAAGAGGATGCGGCCGGCCTTGAGCTCGAGCGCGGAGACCACCTGGGCGGCGACCTCGTGGTCGGCGGCGGTGGCGTGGACGGTCGCGGTGAGCTGGCCCTCGAGGGAGTCCAGGCTGGGCAGCAGGTCCTCGACGGAGTCGAAGCGGACCACGACGCCGGAGGCACCGAAGACCTCGTCGGTCACGCCGGCGAGGCGGGCGGCCTCGACGATCTGGGGCGCCGGGGCGTCGGTGTCGCCCGCGGTGCCCTCGCCGACGACGGTGACGCCGTCGGTGGCGCGGAGCTTCTCGATGCCCTTCTCGTAGGCTCGGGCGATCCCCGGGGTGAGCATGGTGGCGCCGACGGCCTCCGCCGTGGCACGGCCGGCGGCGGCGAGGAAGGCGTCGCCTGCCTCGCCCCTCGGGAGGAAGAGCAGGCCCGGGTTGGTGCAGAACTGGCCGGAGCCGAGGGTCAGGGACCCGACGTAGGCCGTGGCGAGCGCGTCTGTGTCGCCTTCGAGGGCGCCGGGAAGGATGACGACCGGGTTGATCGAGGACATCTCGGCGTAGACCGGGATCGGCTCGGGACGGGCCGCCGCGGCCGCGGCGATCGCGAGCCCGCCACCGCGGGAGCCGGTGAAGCCGACGGCCTTGATCCGCGGGTCGACGACCAGGGCCTGGCCGAGCTCGATGCCGCCCTTGAAGTCGGTG
The DNA here is from genome assembly GCF_042798075.1 of Nocardioides sp. NPDC057772. Lineage (NCBI taxonomy): Bacteria > Bacillati > Actinomycetota > Actinomycetes > Propionibacteriales > Nocardioidaceae > Nocardioides > Nocardioides sp. NPDC057772. Next base: position 3,318 of record NZ_JBHVKN010000131.1, on the reverse strand, counting down.
TCGAGGAGGAAGGAGAAGGTGCCGGGGTGCAGCCCCGCCTTCTCGACCGCGCGGGTGATCGCCTGGGCGACGAGGTAGCCGGTGAGCGGGTGTGCCGGGTGACCCTTGACGACCACCGGGCAGCCCGCGGCGAGGGCGGAGGCGGTGTCGCCGCCGGCCGTGGAGAAGGCGAGCGGGAAGTTGCTGGCCCCGAAGACCGCCACCGGGCCCAGCGGGATCTGGCGCTGCCGGATGTCAGCCCGCGGGAGCGGGGTGCGGTCGGGAAGCGCCGGGTCGATGCGTACGCCGAGGTGGTCACCGCAGCGTACGACGCCGGCGAACATCTTCAGTTGACCGGTGGTGCGGCCGACCTCGCCGCTGATCCGGCCCTCGGGCAGGTGCGACTCGGCGACGGCGGCCTCGACGATCTCGGCGCGGGACGCCTCGATCTCGGCGGCGACGGCGTCGAGGAAGTCCGCCCGGGCCTCGGGGGAGGTGGCGCGGTAGCCGGCGAAGGCCTCGGCCGCGGCGACGGTGGCGGCGGTGACGTCGGGCTGCTCGGAGTCGGCTCCGGCGATGATCGAGCGGTAGCTCATGGTGCCTTTCCTATCGGGTCGGTCTCGGTGCAGTCTCTGGGCGGCGTCAGGAGATGCGGGCGATGAGGTCACGCAGCTCGGCGATCTCGTCCTCGCGCAGGTCCGTCAGCGGCGGGCGGACCGGGCCCGCGGGCCGGCCGATCGCGGCCAAGCCACCCTTGACGATCGACACGGCGTAGCCGGCCGTACGGTCCCGGATGTCGAGGTAGGGGATCACGAACTCGTTGAGACGACGGTAGACCTCGTCGCGGTCCTGGGCACGTACGGCATCGTAGAACTCGATCGCCCACCGCGGCGCGAAGTTGAACAGCGCCGAGGAGTAGGTGCTCACGCCGAGCTGGAGCAGCGGCAGCGCGAAGGTCTCCGCTGTCGGCAGACCACCGATGTACGTCAGCCGGTCGCCGACACGGGCGTAGGTGCGGGTCATCTGCTCGATGTTGCCGACGCCGTCCTTGAAGCCGATCAGCGTGGGGTTGCGGTCGGCGAGCCGCGCGACGGCCTCGTCACGCAGCACGGCGTTGGCGCGGCTGTAGACGATCACCCCGAGGCCGGTGGCCTCGCACACGCGGCTGGCGTGCTCGACCAGACCCTCCTGCCCGGCCTCGGTGAGGTAGGGCGGCATCAGCAGCAGCCCGTCGGCACCCGCGGCCTCCGCCGCCTTCGCCTGCGCCACCGCGTTGGCCGTGCTCCCCGTCGCCGGCGCCAGCACCGGCACGGCCCCGGCGACCTCGTCGACCGCAGCGCGTACGACCCGGTCGGTCTCCTCCGGGTTCAGCGAGAAGCCCTCCCCCGTGCCGCCGGCCGCGAAGAGGCCCGCGACCGGGTACTCGGCCAGCCAGCTCAGGTGCTTGCGGTAGCCCTCCTCGTCGAACTGGAGGTCCTCGGTGAAATGGGTGACCGGGAACGAGAGGAGCCCGCTCTTGAGCTGGGCGGCCAGGTCGGTCGGGCAGTACTCGGTCACGAGTCACGTCCTTCAAGTGTTGGGAGTTGCTGGGGGAAGGTGGTGACGATCACGTTAGGAACGTTCGGTGATGCCTGTCCAAGCCCGAATTTGAATCTCGTGATGCCGTGGGGGCATTGCCGGGGGTAAGGGTGCTTGGGTTGGTCGAGCCGCCGGAGCCGCTGGGCGGAGGCGCGTCGACACCAACACGGCTCCCTGCCGGAACGTTCCGCTGAGGGCCGGGGTGGGCCGCCGACCCGTTCTCGAGGGTCTTCTCGATCTGGACCGGCGTCAAGGACGCCCTTCGGGCGCCGGCTTCGCCGGCCGCCTTCGCCGGCCGCCTTCGGCGGTCCTGGACTCCGGACCAGATCGAGAAAAGATTTGGCTGGCTATCGGGGCGGCGGCCCGGGTGTGGCGCGGCGAATACTGTTCGTTCGCTGGCCGCGAAAGTGGGGTTTGACCTGGGAAAATAGTTTCTCGCAGGGGTGGTTCTGGGGTAGAATAGGGACCATCAAGCACACCCCTTGAAAGCGGGAAGCGATGAGTCTCGGGAGCGGGATCGACCACTGGGGCACCAGCCCCGGCGACTCGATCGACGCTGCCCTGACGGCCATCGAGTGCTCCGTTCAGGACCTGCTGTCGACCGATCCTGCGTATTGGCGGACCGGGCAGAAGAAGGACCTCTTGAAGAGGTTGGAGAAGTTGCAGGCGCAGCAGGCCGCCCTCAAGCTCCGGGTGCTCGCGTCGGCTGGCGATATCGCCGAAGAGACCGGTGCCAAGGACGCCTCCGGGTGGATGCGCACCGAGCTGCTCGTCGACAAGGCGGTCGCGCGATCCCAGATCAAGCTCGCCGCTGGGCTCGCGAAGTACGACCTCGTCGCCGAAAGTCTGGCCAAGGGCGTGGTCTCCCAGGACAAAGCCCGGGTGATCACCAAGGCCCTCGATGCGATCGAGACCGATCCCGCCACCAGCGGCGAAGACCTGGTCCTGGCCGAGAAGCTGCTGGTCGACTACGCCACCCGGTTGACCGCGAACGAGCTCAAGATCGTCGGGCAGCGGATCCTCGCTGAGATCGACCCCGAGCGGTTCGAACAGGCCGAAGCCAAGTCGCTGCTGCGGGAGGAAGAGCGGGCGCAGCGGCGTAGCTTCTTCCAATCGCGGGACAACGGCGACGGCACCATCGACATCCACGCCCGGGTCTCCCGCGCCATCGGGGTCCGGCTCCGCACCATCCTGGACTCGCTCGCGCAGCCGCGGAAGCGCTCGGCCGAGGACAAGGGCGTCAAGGCGCCGTACGACCGGCTGCTGGGTCAGGCGTTCGCCCGGGTCATCGAGACCTACGACGTCGACCCGTTGCCCAGGCACGGCGGTCATGGCACCACGGTGATCATCACCATGACCCTCGACCAGCTCCGTGCCGACCTCGGCACCGCCGCCCTCGGGTTCGACGGCGAGCAGATCACCGCGGCCGAGGCTCGCCGGTTGGCGTGCAACGCCGACCTAGTCCCGGTCGTGTTGGGCACCGGCTCCGAGATCCTCGACTTCGGTCGCACGGCCCGGTTGGCGCATCCGATCCAACACCGGGCACTCCGGCTACGCGACGAGTGCTGCCAAGCCGAAGACTGCGACGCCCCAGCCGCGTGGACCGAGGCACATCATCTGAAACCGTGGTCCGAAGGCGGGAGAACCGACCTCGCCAACATGGTCCTGCTGTGTGGCAGTGACCATCGCCGGATCCACGACCCCAACTACGGCTACGAGCGGCTCCCGGATGGGCGGATCCGGTTCACCCGACGTACCTGA
>NZ_JBHVKN010000130.1:0-13922 GCF_042798075.1 Nocardioides sp. NPDC057772 | reverse complement strand
GGCACCCGGGGCAGCTCAGCGGGAGAGGATCACTCGCCGCGGATGAACGCCTCCAGCTGCGCGCGACCCTCGGTGTCCTCGATCTGCACCGGCGGGCTCTTCATCAGGTAGGCCGAGGCCGGGATGATCGGGCCGCCGATGCCGCGGTCCTTGGCGATCTTGGCGGCACGGACGGCGTCGATGATGATGCCTGCCGAGTTGGGCGAGTCCCACACCTCGAGCTTGTACTCCAGATTGAGCGGGACGTCACCGAACGCGCGACCCTCGAGCCGGACGTACGCCCACTTGCGGTCGTCGAGCCACTGCACGTAGTCGGACGGGCCGATGTGGACGTTGCGGTCGTCGATCTTGTCGGCCAGCTCGCCGCGGAGGTTCGAGGTGACCGCCTGGGTCTTCGACACCTTCTTGGACTCCAGGCGCTCGCGCTCGAGCATGTTCTTGAAGTCCATGTTGCCGCCGACGTTGAGCTGGTACGTCCGGTCCAGCGCGACGCCGCGGTCCTCGAACAGCTTGGCCATGACGCGGTGGGTGATGGTGGCACCGACCTGCGACTTGATGTCGTCACCGACGATCGGGACGCCGGCGGCCTCGAACTTCGCGGCCCACTCCGGGTCGGAGGCGATGAAGACCGGCAGCGCGTTGACGAAGGCGACGCCCGCGTCGATCGCGCACTGCGCGTAGAACTTGTCCGCCTCCTCCGAGCCGACGGGAAGGTAGGAGACGAGGACGTCGACCTCCTTCTCCCGCAGGATCGAGACGACGTCGACGGGGTCGAGGCCGGACTCGGAGATCGTCTGCTTGTAGTACTTGCCCAGACCGTCGAGCGTGGGGCCACGCTGCACCTCGACGCCCGTGAACGGGACGTCGGCGATCTTGATGGTGTTGTTCTCGGAGGCGTTGATCGCCTCGGAGAGGTCCTTGCCGACCTTCTTGTCGTCGACGTCGAAGGCGGCGACGAACTCGACGTCAGAGACGTGGTAGTCGCCGAACGTGACGTGCATCAGGCCCGGGACGCTGCCCGCCGGGTCGGCGTCCTTGTAGTACTCCACACCCTGGACCAGGGAGCTGGCGCAGTTGCCGACTCCCGCGATTGCTACACGAACCGAACCCATCGGGGCTCCTTCCAATACTCCTGGCCGGGTCACCGGCCCGGAGGTCATTTCTCGTTCTCTTGGCTGCTCTGCGCTGTGCGCGAGACGTCCGCTTCGTCGCGTACGCCATCGTCATCCCCCAGATCCCCCCGACCCGCTGCCTGCATGTCGTTCACAGGCTTGGGGTTGCGCTCGGCGTCGATCAGCGAGGAGAGCCATCGGACCTCCCGCTCGACCGACTCGACACCGTGACGCTGTAGTTCGCGGGCGTAGGAGTCGACCTCTTTCTGGGTCATGGCAAGCTCGCGTTGCACCCGGTCGAGCCGCTCCTGGAGCCGGCTGCGACGCCCTTCGAGGACGCGCAGCCTGATCTCCATGTCGGTGCGGCCGAAGAACGCGAACCTGATGTCGAAGTTGTCGTCCTCCCAGGCCATCGGACCCACCTCGGACATGAGCTGGGTGAACTCACGCTCGCCGGCAGGCGTCAGCTGGTAGACGATCCGCGGCCGCCGGGTCACCGGCGTGACGGTCTGCGTCACCTCTTCGATGAGGTGCTTGCGCAGCATCTTCTTCAGGGCCGGGTAGAGCGAGCCGTACGACAGCACTCGTCCCCAGCCGAGCATCAGGTTGAGCCGCTTGCGCAGCTCGTAGCCATGCATAGGCGACTCGTGCAGCAGTCCGAGGACTGCCAACTCGATCGTCTCTGCGCGACGTGCCATGCAACCTATCGTACCGATATATCCGTGATGGCAAACAGAGACCTAAGTCTTGTCTGCTGACGCCTGAAGCAGGCATTTCGATGCAACCGTCACCGAACTGTTGACGTCAGGTGACTCGAGGCGCGCTGGGCGTGGATGCGGGAGCGCTAGCGTCGATTGCGTACGCTGATGGCTGCCGTTCGCTCACCCGAGGAACCACCCGGGGAGATCGCGAGGCAAGCGTCGCGTCAGGTTGATGGGATTTCCTCGGGGGGATCCAGCGACGTCGGGGGATTGTCAGTGTCAGCCCGTCCGGTCACGTGCCGGGCAGTCACAGGAGCAGTAACACCCGTGAGCGACCCATCCGGCGGCTTCTCTCAGAGGCCTAGCCCCCGCAGCGCGAGTCCCCGTAGATCGAACATCGGTGGGCTGCAAGGACGACCCCAGGGCGGATCGCGCCCGCCGCAGGGTGGTCCCGCCGGCCGTCCGCCGGCTCCGCGCCGCCCCCAGGGTGCGCCGCAGGGGCAGCCGTCCGGCGGTCGCCCTCAGCCCCGTGGCGCCCAGCGCCCGATGCCTCCCGGCGGTCCTCGCCCCGGCCAGCGGCCGCCCTACCCGGGCCCGCGCCGCCCTGGCGAGCCCCCGGTCGACCGGCTCGGCCAACGGCCGGCGGGCCGCGAGCCGGGTGGTTCCGGCCGCCCGCCTCGTGATCCCAAGGCCGCCTTCGGTGCGGCGATGGACCGGTTCAACGACCCGGAGACGGACAAGAAGGCTCTGGCGATCCGGATCGGCAAGATCGTGGCGATCTGCGGGCTGGTCCTGGCGCTGATCGGCAGCGCAGCGGTGATCATCTCCTACCACATGATCTCGATCCCCAGCGCCAACGCGGCGTTCCAGGCGGAGTCGAGCTTCGTCTACTACGCCGGCGGCAAGAAGGAGCTCGGCCGCTTCCAGGCCGGCGACCAGAACCGCGACGCGCTGAGCCCCGACGAGATGCCCGCGCTCGTGAAGGACGCGGCCGTGGCGGCCGAGGACCGCAGCTTCTACGAGAACAACGGCATCGACCTCAAGGGCATCGCGCGCACGCTCTTCTCCAACGCCACCACCGGCAGCCAGGGCGGTGCGTCGACGATCACCCAGCAGTACGTCAAGAACCTCTACCTGACCCAGGAGCGCACCTACTCGCGCAAGGTCAAGGAAGCGGTCATCTCGCTCAAGATCAGCCGGCAGAAGTCGAAGGACGAGATCCTCACCGGCTACCTCAACACCGTCTACTTCGGACGTGGCGCCTATGGCGTCCAGGCCGCGGCGAAGACCTACTTCCGCAAGTCGGCCCAGGATCTCGACATCAAGGAGGCCGCGGCGCTCACCGCGATCCTCAACAACCCTAACGGGTTCGACCCGGAGAAGGCCGGCAAGGACTCCGGTGGCACCGAGCTGCTGGGCCGTTATCAGTACGTCCTCAACGGTATGGCCGAGCTCAAGAGCGAGGGCAAGGCGCTCAGCGACTACGACGAGGCCACCCTCGAGAAGGCGAAGGCGGCGCTGCCCAAGTTCCCCAAGCCGAAGGCCGACAGCCGCCTCGGTGGTCAGAAGGGTCACGCGCTCACCCTGGTGAAGAACGAGCTCAAGTCCCTCAAGGACGAGAACGGCAACCCCCTCTTCACCGAGGAGGAGATCGACAGCAAGGGCCTGAAGGTCACCACCACGCTCAGCGCGAAGGCGATGAAGGCCGCGGAGCAGGCCGTCAAGGACGTACGTCCGAAGGACAAGAAGGCGGTCAACGAGAAGCACCCGGAGAACGAGCTGCACGTGGGCGCCGCGACGGTCGACGTGAAGACCGGTGCGCTCAAGGGCTTCTACGGCGGCCAGGACTACCTCGACTCCCAGATCAACTGGGCGGCCTCGGGCGGCATGGCCGGCTCGACGATGAAGCCGTTCACCCTGGCCGCGGCTCTGGAGGCGGGCTACTCGCTCAAGGACACCTGGACCGGTGAAGGTGGTCTGGAGATCCCCGGCACCGACCGTGTCGTCCGTAACTCCGGCCAGACCGACGCCGACCCGACCGGTCACGGCTACGGCGAGCACATCACCGGCATCAAGGCGATGGAGGAGTCGGTCAACACCTCCTTCGTCCAGATGTCGACCGCGCTGCCCAACGGTAGCCAGGACGTCTACGACATGGCGGTCAAAGCCGGTCTGCCGCCGGACGAGCAGCACGCCGAGAACGCGCCGGCCGACTACCGCTCGATCCCGGCCTACTCGATCGACTTCGACCCGAAGAACTACCTGCTGACCCTGGGGCGCCAGGCGATCAGCCCGATCAACATGGCCAACGCCTACGCGACGATCGCCAACGGCGGCGTACGCAACACCGTGCACCTCGTCTCCAAGGTGGTCGACGCCGAGGGCGATGTCGTCTACGAGTGGAACCAGCGTGACGGCGAGGAGCGGGCGATGTCCGAGGACGCTGCCGACGACACCTCCTACGCCCTGCAGCAGGTCGTCGAGAACGGCACCGGCAAGACCGCCGGCGTGATCAAGCAGCCGGCCGCCGGCAAGACCGGCACCGCGACCAACGCCGATGACGACGTCTCCTCGGCGTGGTTCGCGGGTTACACCCCGCAGCTGTCGACCGCGGTCATGTACGTCCGTGGCAAGGGCTCGGGCAAGCTCGACGGCTGGCTCGACTCCTACTTCGGTGCCGGCTACCCCGCCGAGACCTGGGCCAAGATCATGGGCACGCTGACCGACGACCTCGAGATCGAGGAGTTCCCGGAGCCGGCCTGGATGGACGGCGTGGCACCGCAGGACGGTCACGAGCCGTCGCTGACCGCGACCCCCGAGCCGACCCCGACTCCGTCGGAGGACTGCTCCAAGAAGGACGAGCGCAAGGGTCTCTGCATCCCGATCGAGGAGCCGGAGGAGAGCCAGAGCCCGACCGACGGAGCCACCGACGGCGTGCCTGGCGAAGAGACGACGCCCGACGAGTCGGAGTCGACCGAGCCCGAGGTCACCGAGACCGCCTGCGACTGGTTCGGCGACTGCGAGTCGTCCTCGCCACCCGCCGATGGCAATAATGGCGGCGGCAACAACGACACAGGCACCGCGGGGGGCACCACTCAGTGACGGATGGTCCAGTGACCGCCCCGACGGCGGAGGATCCGGTCGTGCGGACCGCCTCCGCCGCGGTGGGCGGTCCTCTCGGGGGACTCGCACACGGCCGACGGCGCTGGTTCAGCGCGGTCGGCCTGTTGCTGCTCCTGACCTCGCTCACCTTCGCGATCGGGATGGTCTCCAAGCAGACCTGCTACAACGCCACCTGGACCAACGGCGAGACCAGATACACCCACTTCTGCTACTCCGACCTGCCCTATCTCTACGTCGACCGGGGCTTGGCCGAGCACGAGTGGCCCTACTCCTCCGACCCCGAGGTCCGGGTGCGCTACCCGCAGGTGATGGAGTATCCGGTCGGCATCTCCTACTACGCCTGGGCGACGTCCCACGTCACCGACTGGCTGGCCGACACCCCCGGCGAGGACGAGCGTCACCTCGCGGAGACCTCGAGCTTCTGGGGCATGCCCGGCATGCACCACGAGATCCGGGTCTTCATCATCGTCAACGTGATCGGCTTCGCGATCGCGGCGCTGCTCTCGGCCTGGTTCCTGGCACGTACGCATCGCCGACGGCCCTGGGACGCGGCCGCGTTCGCGCTCGCCCCCGTGCTCGCGGCGACCGGGATCATCAACTGGGACATGCTGGCCGTGGTCTTCGTGGCCGGTGCGCTGTGGGCGTGGTCGCGGGACCGGCCGCTGCTGACCGGCATCCTGATCGGGCTCGGCTGCGCGACGAAGCTCTATCCGCTCTTCCTGCTGGGTGGGCTGGTCGTGATCTGCATCCGGCGCCGCCGTTACTACGACCTGGCGGTCGCCTCGCTGGCCACCGTGCTCGCCTGGGTGCTGGCCAACCTGCCGGCGATGGCGACCGGCGTGGAGGAGTGGAAGGTCTTCTGGAGCTTCAACTCCGAGCGCGGCCCCGATCTCGGCTCGCTGTGGCTCGTCGTCCAGCAGGCGACCGACGCGACGATCTCCGCACAGACGGTCAACCTCGTCTCCTGGGCCTTCTTCATCGCCTGGTGCAGTGGCGTACTCATCATCGGGCTGACCGCCCGCGAGACGCCGCGCCTGGCGCAGCTCGGCTTCCTGATCGTCGCCGGATTCCTGCTGGTCAACAAGGTCTACTCACCGCAGTACGTCCTGTGGCTGCTGCCGCTGGCCGTACTCGCCGTGCCGCGCTGGCGTGACCAACTCATCTGGCAGGCCGGTGAGCTCTTCTACTTCGTCGCGGTCTGGTGGTATCTCGCCGACGTGCTGGCCAGCAGCGGCGGTGACCATCCGGTCTACTGGTTCGCGATCATCGCCCGGGTCGCCGCCGAGATCTATCTGATCGTGGTCGTCGTCCGGGAGATCTACGAGCCGTGGCGCGATCCGGTCCGGTGGACCGAGGCGCGCGCGGAGAGCGAAGAGACTCAGGAATCCAGGATGATCTCGTCGAACGAGGTCGCGGTGTAGCGCACCCGCACCTCGAGCTCCTCGCCGACCTCGGGCACCCGCGCGCCGGAGGGAAGCATGAGCATCGACTCCTGCATGTGCGGAGGCTCGGCGAACCAGAGTGCCTTGCCGTCGAGCGTGTAGGGCGAGCGGGACTGGCCCATGGCGTCGAGCCCACCGCGGGCGACGGCGAGCGCGCGCGAGCGCAGGTGGGTGTCGCCCAGCGGCGCCTCGAGCCCGATCCCGTGGGCGGTGCCGCCGGAGGCGACCACCAGATGTCCGGCGCGGAGGGCGGTGCGACCGCGGTAGCCGTAGGAGTAGCCCCGCTCGAGCGGATGCACGTCCTCGATGGTCGCAGTCACGGTGAGGGCGCCGCGGTCGCCGAGCCACAGCCCGGTGCCGACCCGGGGGCGGAAGACGATGTCGCCGTAGGAGGCGCGCAGCTGGGCCATCTCGTTGGCGCTCAGGTGGGAGACCCACACCGTCTTCGCCTCGGCGCCGACGACGGCGTCCATCTGGGCGCGAACCTCGGCCAGCGAGCCGCCGTCGAGGCCGAAGTGCATGGTGACGCCCTCGAAGCGGGCGTGCTCGCGGGCGATGGACGCGGTCGGCCACAGGTCGCTCGGTGTCATCCCGTGGCGACGCATCGAGGTGACCAGCTCGAGGATCACCCGCGCATCGGGCTGGCGCTCGAGCAGCAGCGGCAGGTCTTCGGGCCGACTGATCGTGTGGATGATCCGGTCGGCGATCTCCGGGTTGATCTCGGGCGAGTAGGGGCGCCACGGGGTGAGGACGTAGATCGAACCGCTGAACCGGGTCGCGACCTCCCACACCTCGTTGTAGGTGCCCACCGCGAGCGTGTCGACGCCAGTGCCGAGTCCGGTCAGCCACTCGGTCTGGTGGGCGAGCTTGCGCAGGGTGAGGCCGTAGCCGTTGCCCTTCGCGACCGGGACCAGGCCGGGGGTCGCCTCGGTGAAGGTCTGGACGTGCTTGCGCCAGCGGTCGGCGTCAACGGTCAGTTTCAGCGGCATACGGAGATCAGCGCCTCTTCATGTAGACATCGAAGGCCGTGTAGATCGGCTTGTTCAGCGGCAGGTCCCACTCACCGGCGTACTCCACCGCCTGGCCACCGGTGCCGACCTTGAACTGGATCAGCCCCACGTGGGAGTCGTCGGTGGAGAGCGTCGGGGTGATGCCGCGCAGGTCGTAGGTGGTCGCGCCCGCGGCCATGGCGTCCTGGATCATCGCCCACTGGAGGGCGTTGGAGCCACGTACGTCTCGCTTCTCGGTCGAGGAGGCGCCGTAGGAGTACCAGGCGTGCCGCCCCACGCGGACCATGATGGTGGCAGCGACCAGGTCGCCCTCGTGCCGCGCCAGGAAGAGCTTGATCCGCTCCGGATCCTCGGCGGACATCGCCCAGAACATGGTGCTGAAGTAGCTGCGCGGACGGGGCGTGAAGTGGTCGCGTGCGGCGGTGTGGACGTAGAGGTCGTGGAAGGCGCTCAGGTCACCCTCGAAGTCGCCCCCCGAGGGGTCGGTGGGAGAGGTGACGGTCACCTCGACGCCCATCTTGGCCGACTTCTTGATGTTGCGGCGCCACAGCTGGTTCATCCCCTTGAGGACCTCGTCCTCGGTCTTCGGGGTGCCGTCCTCGTGGGCCAGCGGGATGATGAAGTTGTATTGCGGCTGGCCCGCGCCGAAGCCGTCCTCGGGCGACTGCAGGCGCCAGCCCGCCGCCCTGAGCTGCGAGACGACGCGCGCGCCGGTCGCGTCGCGGTGGGTCGGGGTGAGCTGGTTGAGCCGCTGGACGGTGTCGTCGGCGATGCCGTCCTTGACCTGGCTGGCGTCCCAGCTGGCCGTGGTGACCGGGGGGCCGATGCGGATGCCGAAGGCGCCGTTCTTCTTCAGGTACGCCGCCAGCGGCTGCAGCCACGGAGCGAGATCGCCCGACCAGTCGATGCTCGGTCCCTCCGGCAGGTAGGCGAGCGTGAACCGCTCCAGCTTCGGCACCGGCCGGTGGAGCACCAGCGCGGCACCGACCAGGGCGCCGCCCTGCAGGCTGTCGAACCAGCCGATCGACTCCGAGCGCCACTCGGTCTTGACCCGGGCCCACGACGGGGTCTGGAGGAAGCTCACGCTGGGTTGCTTCTCGATGAAGGCGAGATGCTCCGCAGCGGTGATGGGGCGCACGGTGAGACTCACCCGCAGAAGGCTACCGGTTCTGGTGATCTGCGGAGTCGGCCGGTGGTCGAGCCTGTCGAGACCCGCTATTGTCGGCGACCAGATGTATCACGCTTGAGGCCCGGGCCTCCTTATAGTCGTGACAGCAACAATGACCACCACGATGGCGCCTCCACGCGTCATCTGGCCCCCCACCGGCTCGGCGCCGATCCGGAGGCCGCCGGTCGAGGAGGGGACTGTGACACGGGTGCGACGCGGGGCGGGGCATACCGACGCGCCCGCGACCGTGTGGTCCCAGGCCACCGCCGACTTCGACCGCTGGCTCAGCGGCGACTCCGCCGCCCTCGACGAGCTGGTCGCGACGATGACCCCGGTCCTGTGGCAGATCGCCCGTTCCTACCGGCTCTCCCAGGAGCAGGCCGAGGACGTCGTCCAGAACACCTGGCTCACCTTCGTGCGCAAGCACTCCTCGATCCTCGACACCGCAGCCGTCGGCGCCTGGCTCACGCTGACCACGCGCCGTGAGGCCTGGCGGGTCGCGAAGCGGTCCGGGCGTGACGTACCCGTGGAGGACGAGGCGCTCGAGTCCCGCGTCCCCACCCAGCGCTCGGCCGAGTCGCTGGTCGTCGAGGGCGACCGCAACTCGCTCATCTGGGCGGCGGTGGAGTCGCTCCCCGAGCGGTGCCGGCGGCTGCTGCGCGTGGTCGCCTTCTCCGACCGGCCCGACTACGCCGGCCTGGCCGAAGAGCTCCAGATGCCCATCGGCAGCATCGGCCCCACCCGCGGCCGCTGTCTCGGGAAGCTGCGGGACGCGCTCAAGGACGAGGGGGTGTCGTGATGGGTCGCTCGGAGGAGCCCACACGCGAGGAGCTTTTGGGACTGGTTCGACAGGCTTACGTCGCCGGTGATCCTGTGCCCGGCGGCCTGATCTCCCGGATGCAGGCGGCCGCCGCCGGAGCCGCCGAGGAGTCCGGTCTCGGGCTCGACCTGGAGCTGATGCTCCTGGTGGAGTCGTCGTCCCTGGATGCGGAGGCTGCCGGAGTCCGCTCCGCCGCCCCGGCGTCTGCCCGCTCTGCTTATACGCTGCGGTTCGCTCAATCCGGTGTCGATGTCTTGGTGCGTGTCGCCTCCGACACCGACACCACGGCCCGCCTCGACGGCTGGGTCGTCCCCGGTTCACCCATGACCGTCCGCGCCATCCGCGCCGACGAAGTCCGTACGCCGATCGTCGCCGTCACCCTCGGCGCCTCGGGCCGCTTCGAGCTCACCTCGCTGCCTGCCGGTCTCATCCGGCTCCGCTTCGAGCCCGCCGACGGCTCCGCCGCCTTCCTGACCCCCACGTTCGAGATCTGATCCAGGAGTAACGATGGTCCACCGCCCCACCCGGAGAGAGCGCGAGCCGCTTCTGTCGGTCGCCTACGGCTCCACCGAGGCGCGAGTTCTCGACCCGACCAACGCGGTCGCGGTCGACGGCGTCAACGCACGCTCGACGATCTACTCATCGTCTGTCCTGCTGATCTCCAAGTCGGTCGACTTCGAGGACACGTTCAAGCGCATCGAGAAGGCCGCCAAGGGTCTCGGTTGGCGCGCCGTCGCCGAGGATGAGCCCGAGTGTGCTGTCGGACTTCGGTTCGGCGTACGTCGCGTTCGAATTGGGGTTCGAGCAGGTCATGCCGCCCAAGCACCCGACGCTTGGGCCGTCCTGCAGACTCTTCGCGCCGACAGCCCGAGAGCCACGCGTGGCATCAGCCTCGAGCATGTCTTGGTGCCACATCCGCACAACAAGCCGAATCCGCACAACAAGCCGAATCCGCACAACAAGCCGAATCCGCACAACAAGCCCAACCCCACCGACGGTTATATCGACGACGGATACGACCCGCTCGGGGTCGGCGGCCGGCAGCCCGTCGCATATGTCGGTCAGCGCCCGCACAGAACGCCTGATGCCGAGATCGCAGATGGGGAGCGTCCGGTGGTTGCTGTGCTGGACACCGGCTGCGGGCCACATCCGTGGCTCGACTTCGTCCAGCGGGATGTGCGGTTGGACGGACACCCGATCGGCTGGCCGTCGAGTGTTCCGGACTCTGAGGTCGATCCGGACCAAGCGGGTGCGCTGGATGGGTTGATTGACCCGTACGCGGGCCACGGCACGTTCATCGCCGGACTCATTCATCAGACCTGCCCTGACGCAGACATCCTGTCCTGGCGAATTGTCCCGCCGCACGGGTCTATCGCCGAGACGGACTGGATCACCGCGCTCGCTCAGATCGCCGAACTGGTGCGGCTCTACCGGGCCGGTGACCCGCGAGGTCGTCGCATCGACGTCCTGAGCCTGTCGATGGGCTACTACCACGAGACCCCGTTCGACCAGCTCTTCGACGGAACGCTCTACGAAATCCTTGCAGACCTATCCGCCAACGGGACCGTGGTCGTCTGCTCTGCGGGCAACGATGCAACCAGTCGCCCGTTCTTTCCGGCGGCGTTCGCGCCCTGGACTGACGGTGGTGGTCCAGTAGACACCGATCCCGATTCGCTTCCGGTGGTCTCCGTGGGGGCGCTCAACCCTGACGGCGAGACCGATGCTCTGTTCAGCAACGACGGTCCCTGGGTGCGCGCCCGGGAGATCGGCGCCGGAGTGGTCAGCACGTTTCCCACCACGTTCGACGGTGGCTATCAGGCCGCCGCGGCGACCACCCACGAAGGTCGCCAACGCTCGTCGATGGACCCGGACGACTTCACTGGCGGATTCGGCACGTGGAGTGGTACTTCGTTTGCGGCGCCGATCCTGGCTGGGCGGATCGCTCAGCGGTTACTCGAGGCAGGTAGTGGCCGTGACCTCCAGCAGGATCTCAAGGTTGCGCGCACGGCGTTGACTGAGCTGACCACGCTGAGCGCTTCCGACTGAGATCCACGATGGCAAGCGGGGCGGAGCTGCACCGGCAAGGCGTGGTCGAGTTGACGCTCGGCCACGCTGCCGAGGCGCAAGCCTTGCTCGAACAGGCAAAAGCTGCGGCGATCTCGACCGGTGACTCCGCTCTTCTGGCACGAGCTGAGTCGACCCTCGCCTACATGGCCGCCGATGAGTCGGACCTCGACGACGCGCTCGGGCTTCTTGATCGTGCTCTTGCCGCTGGCGGCCTCAGTCATGAGGTCCGTGGACTCATGTTGCAGCAACGTGCCACGCTGCTGCGCAGAGCGGGACGTACAGCCGAGGCGCTCTTCACCTTCGGTGAGGCGATCGAGGCACTTCAGGGCCGGGGTTCGGATCTGGCTGATGCTTACCTCAACCGTGGCACGGCCTACCTCGACCAGCACGATCTCGAGTCGGCGGTCAATGACTTCTCCGCCGCAGCGGTGAACTTCCGCGCGGAAGGAGATGACGTGGCGGCGGCGATGGCCGACCACAATCGCGGCTACGCGCTCTTCTTGGCCGGTGACCTTGTCGGTGCGCTGGAGGTGATGGCTGATTGCTACGACGTGCAGGCTGCTGCGGGCCCACTTTTGAAGGCGGTGTGTGACGCCGACCGGGCAGAGGTGCTGATGGCGGCGGGTCTGACCCGCCAGGGCGGGGAGATGCTCCGGCAGGCGGCAGAGGCGTATGGATCCAAGAAGCAGCGCCAGCGGCAGGGGGAGGCTGAACTGGCGCTGGCGTCGCACCTGCTTGCGACCGATCCTGTCGAGGCGGATCGAGTGGCGCGCTCGGCGCTGGGCTGGTTCGAGGAGGCACGGGCGACAGGGCTGGCACTGCGGGCACGGGCGGTGGCGTTCGAGGCGGCGGTGACGGCAGGCCATGATCCGAGCGAGGATGGCGAGGCGCTGGCGGCCCCGCTCGAGGAGCAAGGGCTGAGCTGGGCGGCGCTCCGGGTGCGCTTGCAAGCTCGGCTGGCGCGGATTCGCTCGGCGGAGAACGCTGGCCTGCCGACGAGACCGGCGAGCGGCAGGGTCATCGGCCCAGTCCCGCCTGAGGCCCCGATCGACATCCGCCTGCTGGAGAGAGAGCTCCGAGCCGAGCTGGCCGTGGCCGCGGGGCGGACCGCATCCGGACTCCGCGAGCTGCGTGCGGGCCTCGACGACTTTCACCTGTGGCAGAGCTCGTTCGGCAGCCTGGACCTGCAGACGAACGTCTCCGGCCACGGTCGCACGCTGGCCAGGCGCGGCCTGGAGCTGGCTGTCGAGTCGGGCGAGACCGACGTGCTCTTCGAGTGGTCGGAGCGTTCGCGGATGCTGGCCTCGCGCGTCCAGCCAGTGCGGCCACCGTCCGACCCGCAGCTCGCCGCCGACCTGGCCGAGCTCCGCGGTGAGGTGACGCCTGAGCGTGAGGCGGAGCTGCGTGAGCAGATCCGGCAGCGGGCCTGGCGAGTCAAGGGATCCGGCCAGGTATCGGACCCGATCTCCCTTCCTGAACTGCACGAACGCATCGGCGGGCATGCGCTCGTCGCCTATGTCGTCGCGGCTGGTCGACTGGTCGCCGTCGTCGCGACCGACGACGCCGCCACCCGGATCGACCTCGGCGATCAGGCCGCCCTCGGGTCACTCCTAGGCGGTCTGCTGCCGGATCTCGACGTCGCCGCGACTGACCTCCCAGGCCCGCTGGGCGTGGCGGTGCGTAGCGACCTGACGGTCCGGCTCCAGCAGCTCTCCGACCTGCTCGTCGCGCCAATCCTCGAGCGGATCGGCGACCGCCCGGTCGTCCTGACCCCCTCCGCCGTGCTGGCGGCGGTGCCGTGGACGCTGCTGTCCGGCTTCACCGGACGACCGGTGACGGTCGCTCAGAGCGCCACCGCCTGGCTGAGCCGGGCACACACCCCGTTGCGCACCGCGGCCGCCGGGTTCGTCGCCGGCCCACGAGTCATGCGCGCCGCCGACGAGGTCGCCAAGAGCGCGACCGCCTGGTCCGGCGCCCACCTGCTCACCGGCAGCGACGCCACCGCGGCAGCCGTCTCCGCGCTGGCAGCCGAGGTCGACGTACTCCATCTCGCCGCCCACGGCCACCACTCCGCCGACAACCCGCTCTTCTCCGGCCTCGAGCTCGCCGACGGGACCTGGTACGGCTACGACATCGACGGCCTCTCCGCCGTCCCCGACGTCGTACTCCTCTCCGCCTGCGAGGTCGGACGCTCGACGATCCGCTGGGGCGAAGAGCTGATCGGCCTGGTCGGCGCCTGGCTCCACGCCGGCGCCCGCGCCGTGATCGCCTCGCCGGCGGTGGTGGCGGACGAGGCTGCGTACGACGTCTTCAGCCGCCTCCACGGCGCCCTCGCGAAGGGCCTGGCCCCAGCCGAGGCTCTTGCAGAGGCGTTGCCCGTCGCAACGGCAGACGCGCCCCCGGCGCCGTTTGTCTGCTTCTCATAACGCGCCGATCGCTAGTAGGAACGTCGGTGGGCGCTGGCGATTGACGCCACGCC
>NZ_JBHVKN010000129.1:0-14036 GCF_042798075.1 Nocardioides sp. NPDC057772 | reverse complement strand
ACGTACGTGACGCCTCGGCTGGTGGGGTCAGGCGAAGCGGGCGCGGAGGGCCTTCTTGTCCGGCTTGCCGAGGGCGGTCATGGGGATCGCGTCGATCTCGATGACCGACTTCGGCGCCTGGACCGAGCCCTTCCGCTCCTTGACCAGGGCCTGGATCTCGGCGACGACCTCGTCGGTCAGGGCTGCGCCGGGGCGTACGACGACGACGGCGGTCACCGCCTCGCCGAACTTCTCGTGGGGAGTGCCGATGACGGCGACCTGGGCGACGGCCGGATGCGTCGCGATGACATCCTCGACCTCGCGCGGGAAGACGTTGAAGCCGCCGGTGACGATCATGTCCTTGGTGCGGTCGACGATGTACCAGAAGCCGTCCTCGTCCTCGCGGGCGACGTCGCCGGTGTGCATCCAGCCGTCCCGGAAGGTTTCCGCGGTGACCTCGGGAAGCTGCCAGTAGCCGCCGGAGAGCAGCGGGCCGGCGACGCAGATCTCACCCGGTTCACCGGGCTCCACCGGGGTGCCGTCGGGACCGATCAGGGCCGTACGCACCAGTGCGGAGGGCCGGCCGCAGGAGGTCAGCCGGTGGGTGAGCGGCTTGCCGTCGGCATCGACGTGGTCGGCCTTGGCGAAATAGGTGATCGCCATTGGCGCCTCGGACTGGCCGTAGTACTGCGCGAAGATCGGCCCGAACCGCTCGATCGCCTCGGCCAGGCGCACCGGGTTGATCGCCGAGGCGCCGTAGTAGACGGTCTCGAGCGACGACAGGTCGCGGGTGCGGGAGTCCGGGTGGTCCAGCAGTGCGTAGAGCATCGTCGGCACCACCATGAGCGAGGAGATCCGCTCGCGCTCGATGGTCTCCAGCACCTCGGCCGGGTCGAACTTCGGCAGCACGAAGAGCGTGCCGCCCTTGATCACGACAGGCACGAAGAACGCGGCGCCCGCGTGCGAGAGTGGCGTGCACATCAGGAAGCGGGGCGCCTCGGGCCACTCCCACTCCGAGAGCTGCACCTGCGTCATCGTCGCGAACGAACCAGCGAGCCCGATCACCCCCTTCGGCTTCCCGGTCGTGCCGCCGGTGTAGGTGATCGAGGTGACGTGGTCCGGAGGAAGGAGGCGCGCGGTCAGCGGCTCGACCGGGTACGTCGCGGCGGCCGCGACCAGGTCGACGCCGACCTCGGCCAGCTGCGGCGGCACCGGGCCGATGGTGAGCACCTGCTTCAGCCCGGGGCACAGCTCGAGCAGCTCGACCGCACGGTCGGCGAAGTAGGGGTCGATGACCAGACCGGTGATGCCGGCGTCGTTGATGACGTACGCCTGGTCCTCGGCGCTGCCCAGCGGATGCAGCGAGGTGCGCTGGAATCCCTGGGTCTGGCCGGCGCCGAGGATGAAGAGCACCTCGGGACGGTTGAGCGCGAGCAGCGCGGTCGCCGAGCCGGTGCCGGCGCCGAGTGCCTCGAACGCCTGGACGTACTGGCTGATCCGCGCGGCCACCTCCGCCCCGGTCAGACTCACGTCTCCGAGATGGATGATCGGACGGTTCTTGTGGCGCTCCAGCGCCGAGACCATCAGATGACCGTTGTGGGGACCGATGCGGCTGGTATCCATGCCCGCACCCTACCGCGAAACTAGAACGTGTTCTAGGGGTTGGTGCGGGACGTCTCAGGCGTCGCCGACATGCTTCCGGTCGCTCTCGTCGACCGGCTGGCGCGCCCACCGCGGCAGGATGAAGATCCCCTCGGCCTCGACGCACAGCACCGGCTCCGACCCGTCGGCCGGCCGGGTCAGCAGCCGTCCGCGCACGATCGCCTTCACCCCCTCGGTCGACGCGATCCGCGCCTCGCCGCGCAACGGGCCCAGCGGAGTCCCGTGCTTGTAGACGATCGTCAGGGTGCCGGTCATCCCGGGCCGGCCACCCGCCGAGGCGGCCTCGCCGAGCAGCTGGTCCAGGATCAGCGCCGAGACGCCGCCGTGGACCAGCCCGGGCGGGCCCTCGTAGGCCGGGCCGAGCTCGAAGTCGGCCCAGACGTCCTCGCCGTCGCGCTGCACGGCCAGCGGCGGGGCGAACGCGTTGCCCTTCCCCACCACCGGGTTGCCGTAGTTGCGGAAGCCGCCGTCCGCCCCGAAGCGGACCCCGTGCGGGCCCGGCAGCGCCTCGGCGAGCAGTTCGTCGGTCAGCGCCTCCACCCGGCGGCGTACGTCATCGAGGACCGCGTCCGGGACCTGGGTGCGTACGACGGCGTCGACGAGCCCGCGGACCGAGTCGGTCAGCGGGACGAGGCTCGCCTCTCGCTCCTTGATCTCGGCGTCGGTCATGTCGTCGTGGACGTATCCGGGAGGAGCCTTCGGGTGGTGGGCACGTCCGTAGTGCATCGACATGGGGCCTCGCCTTCAGGATGGGGGCAGCGGGATGGGATGAGCCTCACCGTAGACGTGCTCGTCGTCGAGGTGGCAGTGGGTCCCCGGGTAGATGGTCGACATGCACAGGTTGCAGTGGGTGCAGCTCGACGTGGCCGTGGGGTCGGCCTGCAGGCGGTTGACCAGGTCGGGCTCCCGCAGCAGCGCGCGGGCCATCGCGACGTACTCGAAGCCCTCGTCCATCGCGGTCCGCATCCCGGCCAGGTCGGTGACCCCGCCGAGGAGGACGAGCGGCATCCTCAGCGCACGGCGGAACTCGCGGGCGTTGTCGAGGAAGTAGAGCGGCTTGTAGGGATACTCCTTGAAGAAGCCCTTCCCCACCATCCGCATGCCCATCCGGATCACCGGGTGCAGCGGCATGTTGGCGGCCATCTCGCGGTAGGGAGCGTCGCCACGGAACAGATACATCGGGTTCATGAACGAGGAGCCGCCGGTGAGCTCGAGCGCGTCGAGATGCCCGTCGGACTCCAGCAGCCGCGCGAACTCCACCGACTCCGGCAGGTCGAACCCACCGCGGTAGCCGTCGCGCATGTTCATCTTGGCGAGCACGGCGACCTGTCCCCCGACCGCCTCCCGCACGGCTGCCACGATGCGGCGCGGGAACGAGGCGCGATTGGCCAGCGACCCGCCGAACTCGTCGGTGCGCGGGTTGAGGCGCGGGCTGAGGAACGCGCTGGGCAGATAGTTGTGGCCGAGGTGGACCTCGATCGCGTCGAACCCGGTCTCGACAGCCATCCGGGCCGCGGCGCTGTGCTCCTCGATGACCCTGGCGAGGTCGGCCCCGGTCGCGGCGCGGTTGAATGCCATGCCGAGCGCGTTGAACGACCGCGCCGGCGCCAGCGATGGTGCGCCGTTGGACTTCGCGTTGGCCACCGGGCCGGCGTGCCCGATCTGGGCCGAGACCTTGGCACCGGTCTTGTGGATCTCCTCGGTCAACCTGGTCAGTCCGGGCAGAGCCTCGGGTCGCCAGTAGATGCAGTCGGCATGCGTACGTCCCTCCGCGGACACCGCGAGATAGGCGACCGTGGTCATCCCGACACCGCCCTCGGCGACGGCGAGGTGGTAGTCGATCAGCCGGTCCGAGACCAGCGCCCCGGGCGAGGCACCCTCGAAGGTCGCCGCCTTGATCACCCGGTTGCGCAGGGTCACCGGGCCGAGCGTCGCCGGTGCCAGGGGATCGGTCATGAGCGGTCCTTCCTGAACTCGCGCATCCTGCGCAGGTAGCCCCGCAGCCGCTGGCCGGGCACCGGCCGTGGCCAGTCGTCGGCCCGGAACCACGCGTCGCTGCCGCCGTCGACCACGACGACGCTGCCGACCATGAAGTCCGCGGCCGGGCTCAGCATGTGGATCACCCAGTCGGCGAGCAGGCCCGGGTCGCCGTAGCCGCCGGCCGGGACCGGGAAGGACCGGATCGCCTTCGCCTCCCCCGGCGTCGCCAGCTGCTTCTCCAGCAGCGGGGTCAGCACCGCACCCGGCGCGATCGCGTTGAGCCGGATCCCGGCGCCGACCCACTCCGGCTCGACCGCGCGCCGCCGCAGCCACCGGGTCACGGCGACCTTCGAGGCGCCGTAGGCCATGGCCGGCGCGTTCTTCCCGAAGATCCGATACGCCTTCACCGCCCGCTCCGCGTCGCCCTCGAGCAGCGCGGCGACCGCCCGGCTCGGGACCAGCGGCATCGTCGTGGTCGAGTTGCTGGAGAAGACCACGACCTTGGCGTCGCCGGTGGCCGCCAGCGCCTCGCGCCAGCCCTCCAACAGCTCGACGACCCCGAGGTAGTTGACCTGGGTGATCAGCGCCGGCCGTCCGCGGCCCGGTGCCGGCCCGAGCCCGGCCGCGAGCACGGCGCCGTCGAGCCGGCCCCCGACCGCTGCCAGCACCTTCTCGACGGCGTCGTGCCGGCCTTCCGGCGTCGACAGATCGGCGACCACGTCGGCATCGCGCAGGTCGACGGTCACGACTCGATGGCCGGCGTCGACGAGCCGTTCGACCACCGCGGCCCCCATGCCCGAAGCCGAGCCGGTGACGGCGTAGACGGCCATCAGCGGACGCCCCCGGAGAGGCGCGCCGGCTTCACCCGAGCACCTCGGCGATACGGCGGACGTCGGCGGCCGAGCCGAGGCTCAGCAGCAGCGTGGTCACCCCGGTCTCCTCCCACTGCGCCACCTTGTCGCGCACCTCGGCCTCGGTGCCGATGATGTGCAGGTCGTCGACGAGGTCGTCGGGGATGAGCGCGGTGGCCTTCTCCTTCTCGCCGGTGAGGTAGAGGGCTTGGACCTGGCCGGCGAGCTCGGCGTAGCCCATCCTCTCGAAGACCTGGTTGTGGAAGTTCTGCTCCTTGGCGCCCATCCCGCCCATGTAGAGCGCCGCGAACGGCTTCATCGCCTCGAGCGCCGCCTTCTTCTCCTCCGCGTCGGCGACGATCTGGAGGTGGCAGGTCGCAGCGATCTCGAAGTCGTCGGCGGTGCGCCGCGCGCCGGGGCGGGCGAATCCCTCGGCGAGCCAGTCGGCGTACATCGGCGCGGAGCGGGGCGTGTAGAAGATCGGGATCCAGCCGTCGGCGATCTCCGCGGTCTGGGCGACGTTCTTGGGGCCCTCGGCGCCGAGCCAGATCGGGATGTCGGAGCGCAGCGGGTGCACGATCGGCTTGAGCGGCTTGCCGAGCCCGACCGATCCTTCGCCGGTGAAGGGCAGCGGGTAGTGCGGCCCGTCGTTGGTCACCGGCGCCTCCCGGGCGAGCACCTTCCGGATAATCGAGACGACCTCGCGGGTGCGGGCGAGCGGCTTGCCGAAGGGCTGGCCGTACCACCCCTCCACGACCTGCGGGCCGCTCACGCCGAGGCCGAGGACGAACCGACCACGGGAGAGGTGGTCGAGCGTCAGCGCGTGCATCGCGATCGAGGTCGGCGTGCGTCCGGACATCTGCACGATCGAGGTGCCGAGGCGGACCCGAGACGTCTCCCGGCCCCACCAGGCCAGCGGCGTGAACGCGTCGCTCCCCCACGCCTCGGCGGTGAAGATCGCGTCGAACCCGGCCTCCTCCGCGGCGGCGACGAGCTCACCGACCCCGCTCGGCGGCTGTGCTCCCCAGTAGCCCAGCTGTAGCCCCAGCTTCACTCTCATCGACTCCTTCGTCCGCGGCTCCGCCGCCGATCGGCGCACCGTACGGGTTGTGGGCAATACTAGAACGTGTTTCACTTTCTGTCATGAGTCGCACTCTCCAGGCACCCGTGACGGTCGCCTTCGACTACACCAGATCCACAGGCCCGGTCATCGGCCGCTTCCTCACCGGACTGAGGGACGCCACCATCGTCGGCGGACGTCTCAGCGACGGTCGAGTGGCCGTCCCACCACCCGAGTTCGACCCGGTCGGGCATCAGGCCGTGACCGAGTTCGTCGAGCTCCCCGACACCGGCACGGTCACCTCGTGGACCTGGGTCAGCGAGCCCGTCGCCGGCCAGCCGTTCGACAAGCCGTTCGCGTACGCCCTGATCACCGTCGACGGCGCCGACACGCCCTGGCTGCACGCTGTCGAGGTCGCCTCCCCCGACGACATCGAGACCGGGATGAAGGTCCGGGCGAAGTGGGCCGAGGAACGCACCGGGGCGGTCACCGACCTGGTCTTCGTGGCCGACGACGCCAACGCCCCTGAGACGGGTAGGCCGGCGGGCGGCTCCGAGGACGTCAGCCTGATCGTGACCCCGGTCAGCCTCGACTACCGCTACGCAGCCTCACCGGAGGAGTCCTCGTTCTTCCGTGGCCTGGCCGAGGGCCGCATCCTCGGCCAGCGGTGCCCGACGTGCCGCAAGGTCTACGTCCCGCCGCGCGGCGCCTGCCCGACCGACGGCGTGCCGACCTCGGAGGAGGTCGAGCTCTCCCACGTCGGGACGGTGACCACCTTCTGCGTCGTGAACGTCCCGTTCCTGGGACAGCGGATCAAGCCGCCGTACGTCTCCGCGTACGTCCTCCTCGACGGCGCCGACATCGCGCTTCAGCACTTGATCCTGGACATCCCGGCCGAGGAGGTCCGGATGGGGATGCGGGTCAAGGCGGTGTGGAAGCCACGCGACGAATGGGGCACCAGCATCGAGAACATCAGCCACTTCGCGCCGACCGGTGAGCCGGACGCGGACTTCGACAGCTACAAGCACCACCTCTGAGCCGGGGAGAGAGAACCGTATGAGAGACGTTGCCGTCGTCGGGTTCGCCCAGCGACAGATGAAGGACTTCGACGGATCGCCGAGCATGGCCGAGCTGCTCGTGCCGATCCTGGCCGAGTGCTACGAGCAGACCGGATGGGCCAAGAAGGACATCGAGTTCTGGTGCTCCGGATCCTCGGACTACCTGGCCGGCCGATCGTTCTCGTTCGTGAGCGCGATCGACGCGATCGGTGTGCTGCCACCGGTCAACGAGTCGCACGTCGAGATGGACGCCGCCTGGGCGCTCTACGAGGCCTGGCTCAAGATCCAGACCGGCGAGGTCGACACCGCGCTGGTCTTCGGGTTCGGCAAGGCGTCTGCCGGCGTGCTGCGCCGGACGCTCACCCTGCAGCTCGACCCCTACACGATGACGCCGCTGTGGCCCGACACCGTGTCCCTGGCCGCCCTCCAGGCGCGCCTCGGCCTCGACGCCGGACTCTGGGACGAGGCCGCCATGGCCGAGGTCGTCAACCGGTCGCTGACCGACGCCGAGAAGAACGAGTACGCCGTCCGGGCCGGCGGCTCCTCGGTCGACGAGCTGCTCGCCCGGCCGATGTTCGCCGACCCGCTGCGCAAGCACGACTGCGCGCCCGTGACCGACGGAGCCGCCGCGATCGTCCTCGCCGCCGGTGACCGGGCCTACGAGGCCAACCAGCGTCCTGCCTGGATCACCGGGATCGCGCACAGCTCCGACGGTCTCCACCTCGGCACCCGCGACCTGACCGTCTCCGGGTCGGCCGAGCGGGCGGCCGCCGCCGTGGGCGGCACGGAAGGCGTCCAGGTCGCCGAGCTGCACGCGCCGTTCAGTCACCAGGAGCTGGTGCTGCGCTCCGCGCTCGGGCTGGGCGGGGACGTACAGATCAGTCCTTCGGGTGGGGCGCTCGCCGCCAACCCGATGTTCAGCGCCGGGGCGATCCGGATCGGCGAGGCCGCCAAGCGGATCTGGGACGGCAGCGCCGACAAGGTGCTCGGCCACGCGACCAGCGGGCCCGCACTGCAGCAGAACCTCGTGTGCGTGATGGAAGCCCAGGAGAACGGGAGAGCCAAGTGAGCAAGACCCCCGCGGCCGTGATCGGGATCGGCCAGACCCACCACCGCGCCAAGCGCGAGGACGTCTCGATGGCCGGGCTGTGCCGCGAGGCCATGGACCGGGCTCTCGAGGACGCCGGGCTGACCCTCGACGAGGTCGACGCCATCGTCATCGGCAAGGCACCGGACCTGTTCGAGGGCGTGATGATGCCCGAGCTCTATCTCGCCGAGGCACTGGGAGCCGCCGGCAAGCCGCTGCTGCGGGTGCACACCGCCGGTTCGGTGGGCGGCTCCACCGCGATCGTGGCCTCCTCGCTGGTGCAGGCGGGCGTGCACGAGAAGGTGCTCACCGTCGCCTTCGAGAAGCAGTCCGAGTCCAACGCGATGTGGGCACTGTCGGTGCCGATCCCGTTCGTGATGCCGGTGCACGCCGGCGCGGGCGGCTACTTCGCCCCGCACGTACGCTCCTACATCCGGCGCTCGGAGGCGCCCTCGCACATCGGCGCCATCGTGGCGGCCAAGGACCGCAACAACGCCCTGAAGAACCCCTACGCGCACCTCCACAACGAGGGCACCACGGTCGAGTCGGTGCTGGCCTCCCAGATGCTCTGGGACCCGATCCACTACGACGAGACCTGCCCGTCCTCCGACGGCGCCTGCGCGATGGTGATCGCCGCCGAGGACGTCGCCAAGACGTACGACGCGCCCGCCTGGATCCAGGGCACCGCGATGCGCTCGGAGCCCACCTCGGCCGCCGAGCGCGACCAGGTCAACCCGCAGGCGGGCCGCGAGGCCGCGGCGGCGCTGTGGAAGGCGACCGGGATCACCGACCCGGCGCGCGAGATCGACTGCGCCGAGATCTACGTGCCGTTCGCCTGGTTCGAGCCGATGTGGCTCGAGAACCTGGGCTTCGCGGCCGAGGGTGAAGGCTGGAAGCTCAGCGAAGCCGGCGAGACCGCGATCAGCGGCCGCCTGCCGGTCAACATGAGCGGCGGCGTGCTCTCCTCCAACCCCATCGGCGCCTCCGGGATGCTCCGCTTCGCCGAGGCGGCCCTGCAGGTCCGGGGCCGGGCAGGCGAGCACCAGGTCGACGGCGCCCGCCGGGCGCTCGGGCATGCCTACGGCGGCGGGTCGCAGTTCTTCGCGATGTGGGTCGTGGGTTCGGAACCGCCGGCCAACTAGCCCTACCCGGTCGAGCCGGGGGCGTTCTCCGCGCCGCGTACGACCCGGTCGGGTGGCGCGGAGCAGTGGCCGTCCTCGTAGAGCGGCTCGGGGGTGGTGTCGGTGGCCGGATACTTGGGGCCGCCGTAGTCGCACTGGTAGTCGTTCTGCAGGACGAGGCCGCCATGGATCGCGCCGTCGTACATCGCCTCCGCCAGCGCGCGGATGGCGTCGGGATACTCGGCCAGCAGCTCGCGCAGGTGCGGGTCGCGGACGACGAGGATGTCGGTCAGAGCGGTGGCCCGCTCCAGGGTCGGCGGCAGCGTACGGTCCAGGACGCCGACCAGACGGACGAGGTCGGCGAACTGCTCGGGGCCGCGGTCGAACGCGCGGCGCAGCTCCGGATCGGCCTTCTCCAGCTCGGCGGTGAGCAGGCGGAGGTCGTGCGCGGCGGCGCGTACGTCGGAGGCATGTCGGTCGCCGATGCGCAGCAGCGACTCGGAGTTGACCAGGACGCGGGAGATGGTGGGCCACTCCTGGTCGAGGGTGACCAGCAGCACCTGGCTGCCCTCGACCAGATCGGCGAGCTCGTCCTCGCGGCCGGCGAAGGTCGTGCGCAGGCCGGCGACGACGGCCCGGAGCTGATCGGGGTCGACCTGGTCCATCAGCTCGTCGAGGCTGACGACGGTGCTGGCCAGGGTGGTGGGCACGTCGACCGCCTCGGCGCGGACCCGGCTGCCGTCGCGGAGATAGGGCCCGGAGGCGGTGGTGGGCTGGAAGTCGAGGTACTGCTCCCCTACCGGCGACAGGCTGCGCACCTTGGCCGGTGAGTCCTGCGGGATCCGGACGTCCGGGTCCAGCCTGATCCGGGCCCGGGCTCCGCCGTCGGTCGTCAGCTCGATCGTCTCCACGACGCCGGCCTTGGCGCCGCGGTAGGTCACCGACGAACCCTCGTAGAGCCCACCGGTCCGCGCCAGGTCGACGGTCACCGTGGCCGGCCGGGACAGGATCGGGATCTGCAGCGTGACCAGGAGGAGGTACGCCACCACCCCGACGAACACGACCACGGCTGCCCCGAAACCGATGAAGAGAGGCCGGTCGGTCTCGCGCAGCGCCATCAGCCCTCACCTCCGAGGCCGGGCAGCTGCTCCCCCGGGGCACCGAGGAGGTCTCCCAGGTCCCACGGGGTCTGCGGCGGCGAGGTGCCCGGCGTCCCCAGGAGCGGAGGCAGCGGGTTGAGCGGGTCCTGCTCGACGGAGTCGCCGATGTCGACGCGGAGCTGGATCGGCAGGTGGTCGGCGGGGATGACCTCGAGCAGCTCGTTGATCGCCGCGCTGAAGGTGTCCAGACCGGGGCCGAGATCTCCGCTGATGCGGCGGACCTGGGCCAGGATCGCCCCGGCGTCGCGGACGACGGCGACGGTGTCGTCATCGATCCGGTCGAGCACGCCGTTGGCGTCACGGGAGAGTCTCACCAGACGGTTGAGCAGCGCGATGATCTGCTTCGTCTGCTCCCGGACGGTGCGGGCCGCAGGCCCGATCGCGGCCAGCGCGTCGGTGATGGTCTTCTTCTCGTTCGCCAGCGTCACGGAGACCGCGTCGAGCGAGGTGAGGGCACGATCGATCTCGGCGGTGGTGCGGTTGGCCTGGGTGAGGAAGGTGGCGCTCCGGTCGAGCACCTGGGCCAGGTCGGTGCCGTCGCCGACGGCACGGTCGAGCTCGTCCACGATCCGGCCCAGGTCGCCGATCCCGCCACCGTTGATGAGCAGCGAGGCCGAGGCGAGCGCGTCCTCGACGGTCGGCGCGGTCGTCGACCGGGCCGGGTCGAGCCGTCCTCCCTCAGGGATCGCCCGGCCGCCCTCGGGGGTCGTCACATCCACGTAGACCTCCCCGAGCGGGGTGTCGTAGCGCAGCCGTGCCGAGGAGAGGTCGGTGATGCGTACGTCTTCGTCGACGCTCATCACGGCCAGCGCGGAGAAGCCGTCGGTGGACAGGGCGGTGACCCGGCCGGCGTCGACACCGTTGACGCTCACCTTCGACCCGACGCTGAGGTTGAGGGCGTCGTCGAAGGCGGCCTCGACCGTGGTCGCGTCGTCCCCGGCTCGGGTGCCGGGCAGGGGCAGCGTACGGGCGTCGATGCCGCACCCGGTCAGCAGCAGGCCCGCGACCGCGGACAGGCCGATCGCCCGCCTCATGGCCGGCTCCGCGAGAGCGGGCCCGAGAGCGGGTCGGTGCCGATGACGTCGCACACGTCCGCGAGCGCCTCGCGGCAGCGGCCGGCGAGCTCCTCGCTGAGCGCGTCGGTGAGCGGCACGCGCAGCATCACCCCACCCGGGGCGCGCGCCTGCTCGACGTTCTGCAGGGCCAGCGGGAGCACCTCGACGAACTCCTCGATGTCGTCGGTGTGCGCCAGGATCAGGTCGAGCACGGCGTCGACCTGCGCCAGCGCGGCCTGGAGATCCTTGTCGTTGGCCTGCGTGAACCTGGCCAGGGCGTCGATCGCCTCCCGGGTCGTACGCAGCGTGGCGGTGAACTCCGTGCGCTGCTCGGCGAGCAGCTCGGAGGTCGCGGCGACGTTCTCGATGAAGAGCTCGATGAGCGCGTCGTGGGCGACCATCGCGCTGGTGAGCTCGTCGGCCTCGTGCAGCGCGGTGACGGCGGAGTCGGTGTGGCCGTTGATCTCGCTCAGGGCGGCGGCGAGGTCGGCCAGTGCGGTGCCTGCCCGCTGCCCGTTGGGCCCCAAGGTCGCCGAGCCTGCCTGGAGGAACTGGTCGACGCTCTTCCCGTCGCCTCCGGCGAGCCCGCGGCTGAACCGGTGCAAGGCGTTCAGGATGGCGTCGAAGTCGGCCGGGGTGCGAGTGCGCTCGCTGGCGATCAGATCACCGTCGGCGAGGACCGGACCACCGTCGTAGCGGGGGGTGAGCTCGACGTAGCGGTCGTTGGCGACCGAGCGGGAGACGATCAGCGCCTGGGCGTCGGCGGGGACGGCGACGTCCTGGTCGAGCTCCAGGTCGACCTCCACGCCCGCACCCGCCGGCGTGATCTGGGTGACCTCGCCGACCTTGACACCGAGCACGCCGACGTCGTTGCCGACGAAGAGGCCGGCGGTGTCGGCGAACGTGACGGTCACCGAGTAGGTGCCGGCGAACGGGATCGCCGCGGCACCCGCACCGACGGCGACGACCACGGCCACCAGGATCGCGACGTACCTGCCCAGCTTCTGACCCCTCATCAGCACAGCCCCTTCAGCCGGCACGTCAGCCCGTCGGGCAGCGCGCGGTCGTCCGGCCGGATGTCGACCCAGGGGCCGTTGCCGGTGGCGTTGGCCAGGTAGCGGGCAGACGGGCCGAGTACGTCGAGGGCGGCGCTGAGCTCCTTCTCCTGGGCGCGCAGCCCCTTGATCACCTCGGCCAGCTTCGTCAGCGCCACGTCGAGGTCGCGCTGGTTCTCGGCAACGACCCGTTGCAGGGTCGTGGTGAGCCGCTGGGCGTCGGCCAGCAGCCGGCGGATCGCCTCGCGCCTGCTCTGCAGCTCGGTCATGACCGCGTTGGACTGCTTCATCAGCGAGACGATCTCGGTGCTGTTGGCGTTGAGCCGCCTGGTCACGTCGCCGGCCGCTCGCACCAGGGCGTCGGCCTGGTCGGCGCGGGTGAGCACGACTTCGGAGACGGCGGAGACACCGTCGAGGGCGGCGGCGAGATCGGGCTGGGAGCTCGCCATCGTGCGGCCGACCTCGTCGAGGGTGTTGGAGAGGAGCTCGGGGTCGAGCTCGTCGAGGGAGGCGCTGCCTCGGTCGACGATGTCCTGCAGGTTGTAGGGCACGCTGGTCGCCGAGAGCGGGATGGTGTCCTCGGCCAGCTCTCCCCCGCCGGCGGGGGCGACGGCGAGCAGATGCGTGCCCAGGAGGGTGGCGACCTCGATCTCGGCACTGGTGCGGGCACCGAGCCGGATGTGGTCCTCGATCGTGAACTCGACGATCACGTCGTGGGCCCCGAGCGAGATCGAGCGCACCTCCCCGACCCGGGCGCCGGCCACGGTCACGTCCTCGCCGACCCGGAGGCCCGCGGTGTGCTCGAAGTGGGCCACGCACACCCGCTCACCGAAGCCGAGCGCTCCGGCACGGAAGACGAAGACCACCGCCAGTGCGGCGAGCACGACGGCGACGATCCCGACCTTGAGCGGGTCCATGGTTCGGAGCGGAGTCATCCGGAGCACACCTCGGAGTAGCGGTCGTCGCTCGGCGGCAGGGCCAGCACGAGCTCGTCGACGGAGAAGTCGTAGCGGCAGACGTAGACGTTGAGCGCGTTGCGGTAGGAGGTGATCCTCCCGAGCGTCTCGACCAGCTCGGCGAAGGCGACCACGGCGCCCTGGAAGCTGGTGAGGTTGGCGGCGAAGGCGGTCACCGAGATCCGCAGGTTGCGGCTCAGCGTGCGTGCGGGAGCCTCGATCCGCGTACCGAAGTCGGCGCCGGTGGCGAGGAGCCCGGACAGCTCCTCGACGGAGGCGCCGAGAGCGTCGCGCTGCTCGGCCAGGCCCTTCATCAGCCTCTCCAGCTCGCGCACCGTGGACTCGAACTCGTCCCCCTGAGCGGCCAGGTCGGCCAGGAAGGGCGTCAGGTTGGCCAGCACCCGTTCGAAGACCTGGTCGCGGGTGGCCACGAACCTGGTCAGCTCGGCGGTCTGCTCCAGCAGTACCGGGATGCTGCCGCCCTCGTCCTGAAGGACCTTCAAGATGGTGGCGGCGAGCTGGTTGACCTCCGCAGGATCGAGTACGTCGAAGAGCGGCCGGAACCCGTTGAGCAGCTCGGTCAGGTCGAACCCGGCACTGGTCCGGCTCGCCGGGATCCTTGCCCCGGCGGCCAGTGGCCTCCCGGACCCGCGGGTCTGCTCGATGCCGAGGAACCGCTGCCCGGCGATGTTCTGGTAGCGGACCGAGAGCCGCGCCGTCTCCAGCACCTGCTGCTTCCGGGACACCGTCAGCTCGACCGTCGCCTTCCCGCCTGCATCGACGGTGATGTCGGTGACCTTGCCGACGCTGACTCCGGCGATGCGTACGGCATCGTCCTCGTGCAGGCCGTTCACGTCGGCGAACTCGGCGGTGTAGGTGACCAGGTCGCCGGCGACCGGCGCCTTCAGCGTGCCGAGGACGAGGGCGAAGGCGAGCCCGGCGACCAGCGTGAACGCGCCGAGCTTGAGGTAGGTCGCTGTGGGGCGGCCCGAGGAGCCGCGCAGTCCGGACA
>NZ_JBHVKN010000128.1:12917-14062 GCF_042798075.1 Nocardioides sp. NPDC057772 | reverse complement strand
TAACATGCTGCACGGGCGGGTGCACACAATGCTCACGGTGTTGGGGTCCCCCCCCCCCGCTTCGTTGCCCGCCCCGCCTCCCCACCCCACCCCCATTGTCGGCCCCGCGCGGGGGGGCGTAGCGACACCACCGAACACAGGATCGAGTTCCGATGACCGAGCAGAACGCCACACTCGGGGTGGGGATGATCGGCTACGCCTTCATGGGCGCCGTCCACTCCCACGCCTGGCGCAGCGCCCACCGCTTCTTCGACCTCCCCCTCACCCCGCGGATGCAGGTCGTCTGCGGCCGTGACGCCGACCGCGTGGCCGAGGCCGCGACCCGCTTCGGCTGGGCGGAGAGCGCCACCGACTGGCGCGAGGTGATAGCCCGCGACGACGTCGACCTGATCGACGTGTGCACGCCCGGCGACACCCACGCGGAGATCGCGATCGCTGCGCTGGAGGCCGGCAAGCACGTGCTGTGCGAGAAGCCGCTGGCCAACACCGTGGCCGAGGCCGAGCGGATGGCTGCGGCCGCTGCCCAGGCCGCGGAGCGGGGCGTGCGGGCGATGGTCGGGTTCACCTACCGCCGGGTGCCCGCGATCGCGCTGGCCCGGAAGCTCGTCGCGGACGGTCGGCTCGGGGAGCTCCACCACGTGCGGGCGCAGTATCTCCAGGACTGGCTCGCCGACCCCGAGACCCCGCTGAGCTGGCGTCTCGACAAGACGAAGGCCGGCTCGGGCGCGCTCGGTGACATCGGCGCCCACGTCATCGACCTGACCCAGCACATCACCGGGGACCGGATCCAGGAGGTCTCCGGGATGCTGGAGACCTTCGTCAAGGAGCGTCCGGTGGCCGAGGCCTCCTCCGGCCTCTCCGCCACCGCCGGGACCGGTCGCGGTCCGGTGACCGTCGACGACAGCGCGGTCTTCCTGGCCCGGTTCTCCGGGGGAGCGGTCGGCTCCTTCGAGGCCACCCGCTTCGCGACCGGCCGCAAGAACGCGATCCGGATCGAGATCAACGGGTCGAAGGGCAGCCTGGCCTTCGACTTCGAGGACATGAACGTCCTGCACTTCCACGACGCGACCCTGCCGGACGCCGAGGGCGGCTTCCGGCGGATCGTGGTCACCGAGCCCGACCACCCGTGGGTGGCGGCCTGGTGG
>NZ_JBHVKN010000128.1:0-12907 GCF_042798075.1 Nocardioides sp. NPDC057772 | reverse complement strand
CCGGGACACGGTCTCGGCTACGAGCACGGCTTCACCCACCAGGTCGTCGACCTCGTCCGGGCGCTCGGTGAGGGTGCCGAGCCCACACCGACGTTCGCCGACGGCCTCCAGGTGCAGCGCGTGCTCGCCGCCGTCGAGACCAGCTCCGACACCAGGACGTGGCAGGAGATCCCCACCTGACCCACCCCGCCGCCCTCGCCTGGAACGACTCTGCCACTCAGTTCGGAAAGGACGCACCATGAAGTACGCATCGAGAAGAAACGTGATCGCGGGAGCCGGCCTGGTGGCCGCGGCCGCCGTTGCCCCGGGTCTGTCGTCGGCACCGGCTGCGCGAGCGGCCGGCTCCGGCGTGGGCGAGGCGGTGGAGACGTACGAGGTCCTGGTGTTCTCCAAGACCGCCGGGTTCCGACACGGGTCCATCCCCTACGGCATCGCGGCGATCGAGAAGCTGGGGGTCGAGAACGGCTTCACGGTGACCGCCACCGAGGACGCAGCGGTGTTCAACGACACCGACCTGGCGGCGTACGCGGCGGTGGTGTGGCTCTCCACGACCGGGAACGTGCTCGACGCCGGCCAGCAGGCGGCCTTCGAGCGCTACATCCAGGGCGGCGGCGGGTACGTGGGCATCCACGCCGCCTCCGACACCGAGTACGACTGGCCCTGGTACGGCGGCCTGGTCGGGGCGTACTTCGCCGGTCATCCCGCTCAGCAGACCGCGACGGTGAAGGTGCGTGCGCACAACACCGCTGCCACGGCCGAGCTGCCGAAGCGGTGGACGCGCTGGGACGAGTGGTACAGCTTCCGCGGCCGTCCTGCCGACTCGGTCAGGATCCTCGCCGACCTCGATGAGCGCAGCTACAACCCGGGCAGGTTCGCGATGGGCGAGCCGCACCCGATCGCCTGGTGCCATGAGTACGACGGTGGTCGGGCGTTCTACACCGGGATGGGCCACACCAACGAGTCGTTCACCGAGCCGGAGTTCCTCTCCCACGTGCTCGGCGGCATCCAGATGGTCGCTGGAGCCGCGCCGTTCAGGGCCGGAGCAGACGGGTGACCGGGCAGGGCACCGGGGTGGGGAAGGTCGGCCTCTGGCTGATCGGCGCGCGTGGCTCGGTCGGGGTCACGACGATCGTCGGGGCCCAGGCTGTCCGGGCAGGGCTCGCCGGCCGGGTCGGGCTCGTGGCCGAGCAGCCGGAAGTCGCTGCGGCAGGACTGCCCTCCCTCGACGAGCTCGTCATCGGAGGCCACGACCTCGCCACCGATCCGCTGGCGAAACGGGCCGAGCGCCTCGCGGCGGGCGGGGTGGTGCCGGCCGCGATCCTGCCGGCGATCGCGGGTGAGCTGGAGGCGATCGGGTCGGGGCTGCGTACGGGCTATGACGTCTCGAGCGAGGAGCCCCAACGAGAGGCGATCGCGAGGCTGAGCGCCGATCTGGTCGCCTTCCGCGAGGCCCACGGGCTCGAGCGGGTGGTCGTGGTGGACGTCGCGAGCACCGAGCCACCTGCCGAGGTCACCGACGGCGGGCCGCTCGCCGACCCGGACGCTCTGGACGCGGCCCTGGCGGCGGGGGAGTCGCCGCTGCCGGCCAGCTCGGTCTACGTCCTGGCCGCCTACCGGGCCGGCTGCCCGGTGGTCTCGTTCACGCCGAGCCCCGGACCGCGGCTGCCGGTGCTCGTCACGCTCGCCGAGCGGGCCGGCCTCCCGTGGGCCGGCTCGGACGGCAAGACCGGCGAGACGCTGCTGAAGTCGGCCCTGGCGCCGATGTTCGCGACGCGAGCGCTGCAGGTCAACGCCTGGGCGTCCTACAACATGCTCGGCGGCGGTGACGGTGCCACGCTCGCCGACCCGGCCAACGCGCAGAGCAAGCTGGCCACCAAGGCCCAGGGTCTGGAGGCGATGCTCGGTCACCCGGTGGAGGGGCCGATGCACATCGACTACGTGCCCGACCACGGTGACTGGAAGACGGCCATCGACCACGTCTCCTTCGAGGGATTCCTCGGGGTGCGGATGTCGCTGCAGTTCACCTGGAGCGGCTGCGACTCGGCGCTGGCCGCGCCGCTGGTGCTCGACCTGGCCCGGCTGACGTTGCGTGCGCACCAGGTCGGGGAGGC
Organism: Nocardioides sp. NPDC057772; assembly: GCF_042798075.1. Lineage (NCBI taxonomy): Bacteria > Bacillati > Actinomycetota > Actinomycetes > Propionibacteriales > Nocardioidaceae > Nocardioides > Nocardioides sp. NPDC057772. Next base: position 10,796 of record NZ_JBHVKN010000128.1, on the reverse strand, counting down.
CGGTCCGCTGCCGTTCGGTTTCTTCTTCAAGGATCCGGCAGGTTCGACCGAGCACCGTCTCGGCACGCAGTGGGACGAGCTGGTCGCGTGGTGTGCCCGGGTGGGCGCATGACGTCTCGTGCCCGTGCCCGTGCCTTCGCCGAGCTGGTCCGGCTGCCGGCGGCCCTCACCGTGCCGGGCGACACCCTGGCCGGGGCGGCCGCGGCCGGGCGGCTCGGCGCCCGGTCGCTGGCGATGCCGGCGGCGTCGGTGGCGCTCTACTGGGCCGGGATGGCGCTCAACGACTGGGCCGACCGCGATCTCGACGCCGTCGAGCGGCCGGAGCGGCCGATCCCGTCCGGCCGGGTCAGCCCGCGCCAGGCGCTGGGGGCGGCCGTCGGGCTGACCGCGGCGGGTGTCGGGCTGGCCGCGCTCGCCGGAGGGCGTCCGGCCACGGCCACGGCGGCTGCCCTGGCCGGGTCGGTGTGGGCCTACGACACCGTGCTCAAGGACACCGCGGCCGGGCCGGTCGCGATGGCCGCGGCCCGAGGTCTGGACGTGCTCCTCGGAGCGAGTGCCGCCGGGCGTACGCGGGCCGGGCTGGTGCCCGCCGGGCTCCTGGCGGCCCACACCGCCGGGGTCACGCTGCTCAGCCGAGGCGAGGTGCGCGGCACCCGGCCCCTCACCGCGGGTCTCGCCGGCGGGGTCACGGTCGCGACCGCGGCCGTGGCGGCCGGCCACGGACGGGCGGCGCTTCCCGTCGCCCTCGCCGCGGCGTACGCAGGCAGTGTCGGCTCCGCCCAGCTCGCCGCGGTCTCCTCGCCGGATGCCGGCACGGTCCGGCGGGCCACCGGCGCCGGGATCCGCGGGATGATCCCGCTGCAGGCCGCACTCGTCGCCCGGCGCTCGCCCCTCGCGGCGATCGGGCTGCTGGCCGCGGGCCCGATCGTCAAGGCCGCCTCGAAGGTGGTGTCACCGACATGAGCGCGACGAGCACGCTGCGGTTCGGTTACGGCACCAACGGCATGCACAGCCACCGGCTCGAGGACGCCCTGGCCCTCCTGGCCGACCTCGGCTACGACGGCGTCGCACTGACCCTCGACCACCTCCATCTCGACCCCTACCGGCCGAATCTCGCCGGCCGGGTGGCGCGGCTCGGCGACCGGCTCGACGAGCTAGGCATGTCGGTCGTGATCGAGACCGGCGCCCGCTACATCCTCGATCCCCGCCGCAAGCACTATCCGACCCTGCTCCACCCCGGCCCGGACGCCAGCCGGCGCGTCGACTACCTGCACCGGGCCGTCGAGGTCGCCGCCGACCTCGGCGCCGAGGCCGTCTCGTTCTGGTCGGGCACCCTGCCGGACGGCGTCGAGGAGGAACGTGCCTGGGGACGCCTGTGCGACGGCGTCTGGCGGGTCCTCGACCTCGCGCAACGTCGCGAGGTCGTGTGTGCCGTCGAGCCCGAGCCGGGCCACTTCGTCGACACTCTCGACGCCGTGCTCGAGCTGCGCCGCCGGCTCGACGACCCCGACCTGCTCCGGGTCACCCTCGACCTCGGGCACGTGGTCTGCAACGAGCCGCGCGGTATGGCCGAGACCATCCGCCGGGCCGGTCCGCTGCTGGCCAACGTGCAGGTCGACGACATGGTCGAGGGCGTCCACGAGCACCTCGAGCTCGGCACCGGGCGCGTCGACTTCGCCGAGGCGCTCGGGGCGCTCGTCGAGATCGGCTACACCGGTCTCGCCGCCCTCGAGCTGCCCCGCCAGTCCCACGCCGCGCCGGTCGTCGCCGAGCGTTCCCTCGCGTTCCTGCGCGAGACCCTCGCGGCTCTTCCCGACCCCGTGGAGGTGCGCGCATGAACCAGACGCTTCTCGCCGAATGGTGCGCGGAGATCGAGGCCGACCCCACCCGGATCCGGACCCGTTTCCCGGCCGCGGCCAGGGAGATCGGCCGCACGCCGGGCACCTCGCCCGAGCCCGGCGCGGAACGGGTCGAGGACGACGTACGTCTGCTGCTGCTGGGCGCGCTCGGCCGCGGCCTCGCCGACGACGCCGACCGCCTGAGCACCGAGGTGCACGACCTCTACCGCTTCGGCGACGCCGACGAGCGGCGCGCGGTCCTGCTCGGCCTCGGCCTCCTCTCCGACGAGCTGGGTGACCGAGCCGTCGACCTGCTCCACGACGCGCTGCGCACCAACGACCCGCGGCTCGTGGCCGCCGCCGTGGGGACGTACGCCGCTCGTCTCGACGACGCCGCGTGGCGCCAGGCCGTCCTCAAGTGCCTCTTCGTCGGCGTGCCGCTCCGTCTGGTGTCCGAACTGAACCGCCGCGCCGACGACGAGCTGCGCCGGATGGTCGCCGACTACGCCGCAGAGCGGCAGGCCGCCGGGCGCGAGGTGCCTGCCGACGCCCTGCTCCTCCTCTCCGACCCCGCCCCCACCACCACGACTCGGGAGTCCTGATGCGCATCTTCGACCCGCACATCCACATGAGCTCGCGTACGACCGACGACTACGAGGCGATGTACGCCGCCGGTGTCCGCGCGCTGGTGGAGCCGGCCTTCTGGCTCGGCCAGCCGCGGACCAGCGTCGAGTCGTTCGTCGACTACTTCGACTCGCTGGTCGGGTGGGAGCGGTTCCGGGCCTCACAGTTCGGGATCGCCCACCACTGCACGATCGCGCTCAACCCGAAGGAGGCCAACGACCCGCGCTGCACGCCGGTCCTCGACCTGCTGCCGCGCTACCTCGCCAAGGACGGCGTCGTCGCGGTCGGCGAGGTGGGCTTCGACTCGATGACCGAGGAGGAGGAGAAGGCGTTCAGCAGACAGCTCGAGCTGGCTCGTGAGTTCGCGCTGCCGGCGATGGTGCACACGCCTCACCGCGACAAGCTCGCCGGGACCCGCCGCACCCTCGACCTGGTCGAGGCGGCCGGGATGGACCCCCGCATGGTCGTCGTCGACCACCTCAACGAGGTGACCGTCGACCTCGTGGACGAGGCGGGCGCGTGGATGGGCTTCTCGATCTACCCCGACACCAAGATGGACCCCGACCGGATGGTCGCCATCCTCCAGCGCCGCGGTCTCGATCGGGTGCTGGTCAACTCCGCCGCCGACTGGGGGAGGTCGGATCCGCTCCGGACGAGGGCGACAGGCGAGGCGATGCTCGCCGCCGGGTTCTCCGACGACGACGTCGACAAGGTGCTGTGGCGCAACCCGGTGGAGTTCTTCGGGCAGAGCGGACGGCTGCTGCTCGACGTACCGGAGGCCGACCAGGGTGCGACCTTCGCCGGCAACTCGCTGCTGCGAGGTGAGCGGGCATGAGGTTCCGCCACCGCGACGGCACGGTCGTCCACCTCGGCTACTGCAGCAACGTGCACCCGGCCGAGGACGTCGACGGCATCCTCGACCAGCTCCGCCGCTACGCCGGCGAGGTCCGGGCCCGGCTCGGCGAGCCCCGCCTCGGCCTCGGGCTCTGGCTCCCGGCGGCGACGGCCCACGAGCTGGCCGGCGACCCGGCCACCCTCGACCGGCTCCGCGCCGGCCTGGACCGCCACGGCCTCGAGGTGGTCACCCTCAACGCCTTCCCGTACGCCGGGTTCCACGCCCCGGTCGTGAAGCGCGACGTCTACTCGCCGGACTGGTCGACCCGGCGCCGCCTCGACTACACCCTCGACTGCGCCCGGGTGCTGGCCGCGCTGCTGCCCGATGACGCCGCCCGCGGCAGCATCTCCACCCTCCCGCTCGGCTGGCGCACCCCGTGGTTCACCGACCGCGACCGGGCGGCGCGGGAGCTGATCGGCGAGCTCGCCGAGGGTCTGGCCGGTCTCGAGGCCGAGCACGGCCGGACGATCCGCGTCGGCTTCGAGCCGGAGCCGGGTTGCGTCGTGGAGACCACCCGCGACGCGGTCACCCGGCTCGCCGGCCTGGCCCCCGACCACCTCGGGATCTGCGTCGACACCTGTCACCTCGCCACCCAGTTCGAGGACGCCGCCGAGGCGCTCGACCGGTTGCAGGTGGCCGGGCTGCCGGTCGTCAAGGTCCAGGTCTCCGCCGCCCTGCACGCCGACGACCCGAGCGACCCGGCGACCCGGGAGGCCCTGGCCTCCTACGCCGAGGACCGCTTCCTCCACCAGACCCGCGAGCCCCGCGGGGCGCGGGTGGACAGCCGCGACGACCTGCCCGAGGCGCTCGGCGGCCACCGTCCGCTGGCGGCCGAGCACCCCTGGAGGGTTCACTTCCACGTGCCTCTGCACGCCGACCCGGCACCGCCGCTGCGCAGCACCCGCGACCACCTCGCCGGCACCCTCGACGCGCTCCTCGGCGGCCCGGTGGCCCACACCGACCACCTCGAGGTCGAGACCTACACCTGGGGCGTCCTGCCCGAGCAGGTCCGCCCCGACGGGGACGCCGGCCTGGTCGCGGGCATCGCGGCCGAGCTCGACTGGACACGCGACCGGCTCCTCGAGTCCGGTCTGGAACAGCTGCAGGAGGCATCGGCATGAGCTCGAACCCCAAGGAGAAGCTGCTGGTCATCGACGTGGTCGGGATGACCCCCGACCTGCTCCGGCACATGCCGCGGGTGCGGCAGGTGGGGGAGTCGGGGTTCACCGCCGAGCTCGGCACCGTGCTGCCCGCCGTCACCTGCTCGGTCCAGTCGACCTTCCTGACCGGCGCGCTGCCGCGCGAGCACGGCATCGTCGGCAACGGCTGGTTGTTCCGTGACCTCGGCGAGGTGCTGCTGTGGCGCCAGCACAACGGGCTGGTGCAGGGCGAGAAGCTCTGGGACGTCGTCCGCCGCCGGCGTCCGGGCGCGAAGGTCGCCAACATCTGCTGGTGGTATGCGATGGGCGCCGACGTCGACACCACGGTCACCCCGCGCCCGGCCTACCACGCCGACGGCAAGAAGTCGCCGGACTGCTGGACCTGGCCTCCGTCCCTCCACGACGAGCTCACCGAGGAGCTCGGCCCGTTCCCGCTGTTCACCTACTGGGGGCCGACCGCCTCGATCAAGAGCTCGGCCTGGATCGTCGCCGCAGCCCGCAAGATCATGCCCGACCACGACCTCACCCTCGTCTACGTCCCTCACCTCGACTACGACCTGCAGCGGTTCGGTCCCGACAGCCCGCAGGCGGTCCAGGCGGCTCGCGACGTCGACGCCACCCTGGCGCCGCTGCTCGACGACGCCGACGCCGCCGGGGTTCGCGTCGTCCTGCTGAGCGAGTACGGCATCACCCGGGCCTCCCGTCCGGTCGATGTCAACCGGCTGCTGCGGCGCGAGGGCCTGCTGCACGTCCACCACAACGCCACCGGCGAGCTGCTCGACCCGTGGACCTCACGTGCCTTCGCGGTCGCCGACCACCAGATCGCGCACGTCTACATCAAGGACCCCGACGACCTGGAACGCGTCCGCGACCTGCTCCACAACCTCGACGGGGTCGCCGAGGTCCTCGACCGCGCCGGCCAGGCGGCGTACGGCCTCGACCACGAGCGTGCCGGCGAGCTGGTCGTGGTGGCGGAGCCGGACGCCTGGTTCACCTACTACTACTGGCTCGACGACGCGAACGCCCCGGACTTCGCCCGCGGCGTCGAGATCCACAAGAAGCCCGGCTACGACCCCGCCGAGCTGTTCCTCGACCCCGAGGACCGCTGGGTCAAGCTCCGGGCCGCCACCACGCTGGCCCGCAAGGCCGCCGGGTTGCGCTACGCGATGAGCGTGGTGCCGCTCGACCCCGCCCCGGTCTCGGGCAGCCACGGTCGGTTGCCGGACGACCCCGAGCACGGTCCCGTGCTCGTCTGCTCCGAGGCCTCCGCCAAGCGCGACCGGTTCGAGGCCACCGAGGTCCGCGACCTGCTCGCTTCTCTGCTCTGAATCCTCTGACCCCACGTGGAAGGACAACCATGACCCGACCGATCACCCTGTTCACCGGCCAGTGGGCCGACCTGCCGTTCGAGGAGGTCTGCCGCCTCGCCTCCGAGTGGGGCTACGACGGCCTGGAGATCGCCTGCTGGGGCGACCACCTCGACGTCTGGCAGGCGGCCGAGGACGAGACGTACGCCCAGGCGAAGCTGGACCTGCTGGAGAAGCACAACCTCAAGGTCTTCACGATCTCCAACCACCTCAAGGGCCAGGCGGTCTGCGACGACCCGATCGACCAGCGCCACCAGGACATCCTGCCCGCCAAGATCTGGGGCGACGGCGATCCCGAGGGCGTACGTCAGCGGGCGGCCGAGGAGATGAAGATGACCGCGCGGGCGGCGAAGAACCTCGGCGTCAAGACCGTGGTGGGCTTCACCGGCTCCTCGATCTGGAAGTACGTCGCGATGTTCCCGCCCGTCTCCCAGGAGATGGTCGAGGCCGGCTACCGGGACTTCGCGGACCGGTGGAACCCGATCCTCGACGTCTTCGACGAGTGCGGGGTGCGGTTCGCCCACGAGGTGCACCCCTCCGAGATCGCCTATGACTACTGGTCGACCGTCGCGACGTTGGAGGCGATCGGGCACCGGGAGGCGTTCGGGCTCAACTGGGACCCCAGCCACATGGTGTGGCAGCAGGTCGACCCGGTCGGGTTCCTGTGGGACTTCCGCGACCGGATCTACCACGTGGACTGCAAGGACACGAAGCTGCAGACCGGCAACGGCCGCAACGCCCGCCTCGGCTCCCACCTCGCCTGGGCCGACCCGCGCCGCGGCTGGGACTTCGTCTCCACCGGTCACGGCGACGTGCCGTGGGAGCAGTGCTTCCGGATGCTCAACGCGATCGGCTACGAGGGCCCCATCTCGGTCGAGTGGGAGGACGCCGGCATGGACCGCCTCGTCGGCGCGCCCGAGGCGCTCGAGTTCGTGCGCCGGCTCGCGTTCGACGCCCCGGAGGCCGCCTTCGACGCGGCCTTCAGCACCAACGACTGACCCGACCCCGAGAGTTCGACGATCCCGAGAGGAAACATCCATGTGTTACGGATTCGATGGTGAGGGCGCGCTGCGCCGCTCGCTGGAGGAGCGCGGCCTGAGCCGTCGTTCGATGTTCAAGGGTGCGCTGGGCGCGTTCGCGGGTGGTGCGGTGCTGGCTGCCGCGCCGGGTCTGCTCTCCCCGGCCGGCGCCGCCACGGCGGCGAAGCGGGGCGCCTGCCGAGTTCCTCCGGGCCGCATCAGCATCCAGCTGTGGACGGTCCGCGACGCGCTGTGGGGCGACCCGGGCTTCGACGCGACGCTGACCTCCATCGCCGAGATGGGCTACCCGCGGGTCGAGCAGGCGCTGGGCTACTTCGACCGGACCGCTGCCGAGCTGCGGGCCTTCTACGACGACCTCGGCATCCGCGCCTCCTCCTCCCACGACGGCATCAGCGCGACGCCCGCCGACCTGCAGACCAAGCTGGAGAACGCCGCCACGCTCGGTCAGCGCTACATGGTGGTGCCCTACCTCGCCTCCAGCTCGCTCTCCGACTGGCAGATGTGGGCGGAGCAGATGAACGTCGAGGCGGCGGCCGCGAAGCGCTACGGCATCGCCTACGGCTACCACAACCACGCTCACGAGTTCACGACCGATCTCGGCGGCGGCGTGACTCCCTGGGACGTCCTCACCACCGAGCTGGACCCGGGGCTCGTGCACCTCGAGATCGACATCTACTGGGCGGTGACGGGCGGCGTGAACCGGGGCCTGTCCAACGACGAGGCCGTCGACTTCGCGATCGACACCATCACGTCGGGACCGCAGCGGGTGCGGCAGTACCACGTCAAGGACCGCAACCCCAGCACCGGCGACCACGTCGACCTCGGCACCGGCTTCATCGACTTCGCGAAGGTCTTCGCGGCCCACGAGGTCGAGGAGTACATCGTCGAGAACGACACCCCGGAGGTCAGCCCGCTCCACACCGCGCAGGTCGGCTACTCCTACCTGCGCCGTCTGCGCTACTGAGTGGGCTCGGCCCGGTTCAGAACGCGCGCCGCTTGAGCTGGCCCGCGGCCCGCCGCAACGGGTTGCGGGCCAGCTCTTCCTCCAGGTGGCGCACCTGGTCCTCGAGCTCGGCCACCCGCTGGGGAAGCCGGCGGCCGGCGCGGCGCTCGGCCTTGATCAGCGCGGCCTTCTCGGTGTGGGCGTCGGTGAGGCGTACGGTCTCGGGGGCCAAGGCGGGGACGAGCTCGAGGTCGCTGTCGCGGGGCTCGCCGGGAACGGCTGGCCTGGCCGAGACCTGGAAGCTCTCGACCATCGCGTCGGGTTGGTCGCGGACCCATTCCGCGACGGCGTACGGCAGGGTCTTCTGCGGCACCCCGAACGCGGAGACCAGCGGGTCGGCGACAGTGCCCCGCAGCTCGGTCGCGACCAGGCTGGCGTCGGCCAGCAGACGCATCAGGCCGGCGCGGTCGAACGAGCGCAGCGGCTCCCGGTCCACGGGCAGCGGCGCCGTCGACCAGTGTCCCTGCAGGACCGCCAGCCGGCGCGAGCCGTGGGTGGCGTTGGGGGTGGAGACCACGATCCGCCCCTCGGGCGCGAGCAGTCCGCGGGCCTCCTCGAGGACGGCGGCCGGGTCGGGGGCGTACTCGAGGAGCTCGGCGAGCACCACGACGTCGAAGCTGCCCGGGGCGAAGAGATCGGTCAGGGGAGTAGCGAGGGGGTCGGCGACGATCACGTCGGCCAGCTCCCGGCCCGCGTACGCAGCCGCCTCCTCGTCCCTCTCGACTCCCGTCACCTGGCACCCCTGGGCACCGAGCCGGCGGCCGATCTCACCGGTCCAGCAGCCGACCTCGAGCACCTCCGGCGCCGAGCCGACCAGGGCGGCGATCTGGGCCGGGGGAGCGTTGTCGCCGTCGCGAGACCCGGTGCCGAAGCGGTTGGAGGGCCGCAACCCGGCGCCGGCCGGGGCGGGCGCCGCGCCGTAGGCCAGCGACCTGCCGTCGAGGCGGCGCTCGGCGGTCAGAGGCTCGACCTTGGTGAGCCGGCGTCCACGCGCCTGCCGGGTCTCGTCGAGGTAGTCGCGAACCCCCGCGAACGCGTCGGGATAGGCCTGCTCGCAGTGTCGCAGCAGCGCCTCGGCGTCGAGGGCGTAGGGATCGTCGCGCAGCGTCTCGATCTTCACGATCGGCAGCCGGCCGGCGTCGAGCACGCTGTCGGCCATCGTGTTGCACGGGTTGGGCGGCTGGTTGCCGATGTTGCGTACGAGATTCCACTCGGCGGTCGTGGCCGGGAGCAGGTGCGGGTCCGTGTCGGGGTCCAGGGTGATGTTGACGCCCATCCAGGACCGGCGTGCCCGGGCGCGCCGGTGCTCGTGGGCCCGCGGCACGAAGTAGGCGTCGTAGGTCAGCCCGGCCTCGGCGAGCCGGCGGGTCAGCCCCACCTCGTAGCGGACGATCACCTCGGCGCGGTCGTCGAGCGGTTCGAAGTCGCGCCAGAACGCGGCGAACGCCTCCGAGGAGACGGCGGTGGGCGTGAAGCCCACGAAGTAGCTCTGGATGTGGTCGCCCATCTCCTGGTTGCGGGTGAGCCCCCAGAAGTCGACACCGCGCCCGGCCATCTCCTCGAAGATCGCCTCGGGCGGCACGACCGGCCCGATGAAGCTGTCGTTGGCCAGCACGACCAGATCGAACCGCCCCAGGTCGCCGGCGACCTCCAGGCCGGCCTGGTAGGAGGCGAAGTCGTAGCCCCTGTTGTCACGCTCGACCACCTGTGCGCGGGCCTCGGCCCAGGCCCGGTCCTCGTCGCGCAGGCCACCGGCGGAGACCACGATCAGCTCGGCCGTGGCCGCATAGGCCTCGATCTGGCGGCGCACGTGGGGCCACAGCCGCCCCTCGGTGTCGTACGTCGCCAACACTGCCAACCGCGACACGGTGAAACCTCCGAGAAGATGGGATGTCGGCCCTCACCCTAACCAGGTCGCGGCCCGTGTCGGGTTCCGCCCAGCCCTGGTGGGCGGCATAGGCTGAAGCCCATGCCATCGCCCCGGGTATCGCTGATCACCGCTGTCTACAACCCGCCCGCCGATGCCTTCGAGGACACGATCGCGTCGGTCCTCGCCCAGTCCTACGAGGACTGGGAGTGGATCCTGAGCGACGACAAGTCGCCGGAATCCTGGGTGCTGCCGCGGCTGCGTGAGCTGGCCGCGAAGGAACCACGAGTGCGGATCGTCGAGCGGCCGGAGAACGGCGGCATCGTGGCCGCGTCGAACTCCTCGCTCGCCGAGGCGACCGGCGAGCTGGTCGCCCTGCTCGACCACGACGACGTGCTCGAGCCCAACGCGCTGGCCAAGATGGTCGACGCCTACGACCGGTTCGACGACCTCGACTACGCCTACAGCGACCAGGACCTGATGAGCGACGAGGGCCAGCTCCGCGACGCCTACTACAAGCCCGACTGGTCGCCGGAGCGGCTGCGCCACCACAACTACTGCACCCACTTCTCGGTCTTCCGCCGCTCCGTGGTGGAGGAGGCCGGCGGGTTCCGCGAGGGCTTCGACGGCTCCCAGGACCACGATCTCGTGCTGCGGGTCAGCGAGCGTGCCCGGCGCATCGTGCACGTCCCCGGCGTGCTCTACCACTGGCGCCAGGTCCCGGGATCGGCCGCCGCGGACAACCAGGCCAAGCCCTACGCCTGGGATGCCGGCGTACGCGCGGTGCAGGCCCACCTCGACCGCGTCGGGATCCGGGCGAAGGCCTCCCGAGGTGTCTCGCCCGGGCTCTACCGCGTCGAGCGCGAGCCCGATCTGGACACCCCGGTCAGCGTGATCATCCCGACCATCGGCACCAGCGCGATCGTCTGGGGCGAGAAGCGCGCGATGGTCGTCGAGACCGTCCGCTCGGTGGTCGCCTCCAGCAAGCACCGTGACCTCGAG